>JAKQTB010000055.1 GCA_029569495.1 Pseudomonadota bacterium
CGTTAGGATGTAATAGACGTAAAAAAGGGCACTCTGATCAAGTGCCCAGCTTTAAACCATATTGGTGCCCGGGGCCGGAATCGAACCGGCACGCATTGCTGCGCGGGATTTTGAGTCCCGTGCGTCTACCAATTCCGCCACCCGGGCATTTGGGATTATACATTACTGTATAATTGCAACACCGCTATTATAGCAAGCTCTTAGAATTATGCGAACCCTTGATTTCGATTTTTATTTACCTGAAGCACTTATTGCACAGCATCCTACCAAAAACAGAAGTGCCAGCCGCTTGCTAAGGCTCGATGGCAACACCGGAAGCATTCAAGATGCGATGTTTACAAACTTATTAGAGGCGCTCAACAGTGGCGACTTACTAGTACTCAATGATACGCGCGTGATTAAAGCGCGGCTCTTTGGCGAAAAACTCACCGGCGGAAAAATTGAAGTGATGATTGAACGCGTGGTGGATGCTCATCATGCGCTTGCGCAAATTAAGGCATCACGTGCGCCTAAAGCCGGAAGCAAGCTTGTGATTGCCGGCAAAGTTGAAGCTGAGGTAATTGGGCGGCAAGAAGATTTATTTTTACTGCAGTTTAGTGACAGTCATGAGGTGATGGATATTCTAGACCTGCATGGCAGCCTACCCCTGCCTCCTTATATTACGCATGCAGCAGATGCAGATGATGAAACGCGCTACCAAACCGTATTTGCCAAGCATGCTGGCGCAGTGGCTGCACCCACCGCTGGGCTACATTTTGATGACACCATGCTAAATCAGCTTAAAGCCAAAGGCGTCAACATTGCGTTTGTGACATTGCATGTAGGCGCCGGCACATTTAAGCCCGTTAAAACCGAGTTGATTGCCGACCACAAAATGCATAGTGAAATCTATACTATTCCACAGGCTACGATTGACCTCATTGCGGCCACCCGCACCAACGGCGGCAAAGTAACGGCCGTTGGCACAACCGCGTTGCGCGCGCTTGAAAGCGCTGCACAACACCAAGCATTAAAAGCGGGACAAGGTGAAACTGCCATTTTTATCACCCCTGGATATTCTTTTAAGGTGGTTGATCGGCTACTCACGAATTTTCATTTGCCTAAAAGCACGCTGCTGATGCTGGTATCTGCCTTTGCTGGATTTGAAAATACTATGCGGGCGTATCAGCATGCTATTGAAAAACAGTACCGTTTTTTTAGTTATGGTGATGCCATGCTGATTGAACGTAAACGCAACTTAACAGACTAAACAACACAATAAATATAGAACAATGCCTTTTTGGAGATAACTACCCATGCTTTTTGCTACTCATAAAAACTTGCTGTGCACTTTGGCGACTACGTTAACTTGCTTTGCAGGAAGCCTACAGGCCGAAATTTTGCCGCAGGCTGAACTCGCCTTAAAGTTTGGTCTGGCGAACAAATCCACCACGCGCCCCATGACGGTGGCCTATATTCCTAGCCATAAAAAATATTACATTGCGGATGGTGGCTTGGCGCCGATGGGCAGTGAAACCGAAGCGCCAATTTCAAAATCGCTGATTCATAGCTATGATGAAACCGGCAAATATGTAAACTCTTCCAGACCCGGTTATGACAACCGCTCGATATACTTCAACACCAACACCAATAAACTTGAAACCATTACCTACAATGTTTCGAGCGACGTTGGTTTTTCACCCAATACGGGCATTTATGCGATTAATCTGACTGAAACTGGAGAGCTTAAAGATACTTCAGATGAAATCTCGCAGTTTAATCCAGCCTTTGGTCACTCAGGCACCATGCCGAGCTACGATGCGGCCAATCAACGCTATTTTGCAAAACAAGGCCGTAGCGACAAAGTGTTTATTGTAGACCCGACCAAACGTGAAAAAATTGGTGAAATCAAGCTGGATTTAGCAAAAGCCGGGGTAGCCCATGATGACATCAGCGACTTATTTGCCGCCTACACCGGCATTCAAGGTGAAGAGTTGCTACTTCTCGATATTGACCACAAGGCAATCCTTGTTTTTAGCATCGATGGTCAATACGTGGGCAAAAGTGAATTACCGAAAGAATTAAAACTACGCGCCAATAACCACTACACCGGGCTTGGTTATGCCAACCAACTATTTTTTGTATTTCACGAGCCAGAAGGTGAATTTGGTACTTACTATGCGTTTAAAGTGCAAAAATAGCATTACTTTCGTTTAGCCAATAAAAAACCGCCAAAGATGGCGGTTTTTTATTGGTGAATAATATTGTCGCTTATTATTTACCCAACATGCCTGCCAGTTTTCCTGAAAGCATGCCGAAAATTGCACCAATCACTGTTGAAACAATCACCAATAATACTGGATTGCTGAAGTCTGCTGCAGTCACATTGCCCGCAGTACTCGCTGTTAGCGCCAAACCAGCCGTTGCAGCATAACCATAGACATTTGCCGGAACGGTAGATAACAAATTAAAACCTGCAACAGCCACCAACGGGAATACTGTCACAGCAATAATCAGCGGCGCAGCTAAAGCACCTAAGCCACCAAGCGTACCAGAACTAACTAAATACAAGGCAATACCGGCTAAAACAGCACCAAAACTCATACCAGCGATTGTTTTTTGCAATGCAGCACCATCGCCACCTGTGTGGAAATAACAACCCCAAGCGATAAAACCAACCCAAACCAAGGCAACGCCCGCAAGTGGATTTAACGCTAAAAATGCCCACACACCCCCCAAAACAGCAATACTTAATGCAAGTGCAGTTAATTTCGACATACTTTTCTCCTAAATTTAAAATTTTTAATGAATACTAAGATGATGCGAAGAACAGCGCGTATGCAGTGGTTTTGTTATGAAATCACCCTTTCGCATGTATAACGCTAGGGGAATACTGAATGATTTTGCTTGAAATGTAAACTTATGTACGCCGCTTTCATTCACCCGTTTGGGTGAATGACAGAGTAAAAACGACCAAAAAAGCACTAATTTTGTGCAGTTTTCAGTGTATCACTTGAAGTTGATTGCGCATTTTCACTGACTTTGATGGATGAAGCGCCAAGCTGAGGCGTGTAATGCCAGTGCTTGCGCCATGCCCCTAACACAAGGTTAGGATATTGCGGACGACCTAGACTGCCGTTATAGCGACCCAGCGCACGGTATAAATCGCCTCGCTCAATATCTAGATAATGCCGAAGAATCGTGCAGCCATAACGCAGATTGGTGCGCAACTGAAATAAATTATGGTCTTTATCACCAATGCTTTTTACCCAAAACGGCATAATTTGCATAAAACCACGCGCACCCACCGATGAAACCGCATATTTTTTAAAGCCGCTTTCCACTTGAATTAAACCCAGCACCATTTGCGGATCTAAGCCAGCGCGCGTGGCCTCATAATGTACAGTGCGCAATACATCTTCACGGTACGCCGCATTAGGAATGCGCTTTTCTAGGCGTTTTGACATCTCACTCAACCATGCCTGACCTTCTTCTGGCGTGGCAAATACCAGCCTAGGCGCAGCTTTATCACTAATACTGCGCTGCATCATGGCTTTTACACTATTTGATAGCGGCTCTTCAATTTGAGAGCCTGCAAAAGTGCTGCCTGATACCAGTAGTAAAAGTAATACTAAATGTTGAAACGCTTTACGCATGTTAAATAAAACCAACCCTTTGTTTATGACACTTTTTGTACAAAAGTGACAATTTCTGCTAAAGAAACTGACTGCGCCTCAGCACATGTCCGCGCTTTATATTCCACCATATTATCCGCCAACCCACGCTCGCCAATCACCACACGGTGCGGGATTCCCATTAAATCAGCCTCGGCAAACATCACGCCTGGGCGCTCGCCACGGTCGTCTAATAACACATCAATGCCTGCCGCCTGCAAATCATCATGCAATTTGTATGCCGCATTTTGCACGAGTTCTGATTTATCAAAACCGATTGGGCAAATCACGACATTAAATGGCGCCATACTGCTTGGAAAAATAATGCCGCGCTCATCGTTGCCCTGCTCGATGGCCGCACCGACAATGCGCGACACACCGATGCCATAGCAACCCATTTCCATCACCTGCGTCTGACCATTTTCATCCAGATAAGTGGCGCGCATCGCTTCTGAATATTTGGTGCGCAACTGAAAAATATGCCCAACTTCAATGCCGCGGCAAAGCGACAAGGTGCCTTTGCCATCGGGGCTAGCATCGCCTTCCACCACATTTCGAATATCAGCCACCAAACTTGGTTCAGGTAAATCACGGCCAAAATTCACGCCACTTAAATGATATTTCGGTTTATTGGCACCACAAACAAAATCATGCATAAGTGCTACGGTTTTATCTGCAATCACCATTACATTCGTACCTACCGCCACGGGGCCAATAAAGCCTGGTGGGCAATTTAAGTTTGCACGAATCTCTTCTTCGGTAGCAAAACGGAAGTCTGACAGCCCTGCCAATTTACCCACTTTGACTTCATTCAGATTGTGATCACCACGCAAGAGTGCCAAATAAAATTGGCTATTGGCGATTAAAGCAATCGCTTTCACTGTGCGCTCAACACTGATGTTAAGCAGTTTTGCCACATCTTCACAAGCGGTTTGTTTTGGCGTTTCTACTTCATTTAATGTTTCTGTTGGCGTTGCACGACGGCCCGTTGCCACCGCTTCTGCCAACTCCACGTTGGCCGCATAATCTGACTGCTCACAGTAGGCCAAGCCATCTTCACCTGAATCTGCCAACACATGGAACTCGTGCGAACCATCACCACCAATGGCACCCGTATCGGCCTTCACTGCGCGAAACTTCAAGCCTAAACGCGTAAATACATTACTGTAGGCTTGGTACATGGTTTGATAAGTATTTTCCAGCGATTCAAAACTGGTATGAAAAGAATAAGCATCTTTCATCATAAATTCACGCGCACGCATCACCCCAAAGCGCGGGCGAATTTCATCACGAAATTTCGTTTGAATCTGATAAAAATTGAGCGGCAACTGTTTATAACTTCGAATCTCAGACCGCGCAATATCAGTAATCACTTCTTCGTGCGTGGGGCCAAAGCAAAATTCGCGTTCATGCCTATCCGTAATTTTTAACATTTGCGGTCCAAACACTGCCCAGCGGCCGGTTTCTTCCCAAAGTTCTTTCGGCTGCACGGCGGGCATCAACAGTTCTAATGCGCCCGCTTTATTCATTTCATCGCGCACGATGGTTTCAACCTTACGCAACACACGCAGGCCAAGTGGCATCCAAGTATAAAGTCCTGAGCCTAAACGCTTAATCAGGCCAGCCCGCACCATAAGTTTATGGCTGAGCAATTCAGCGTCCGATGGAGCTTCTTTTTGGGTGTTGAAGAAAAATTGTGAGGCGCGCATGAATATTCAAATCACTATCAATTATAAAAGTGCGAATTTTACAGAGAATTAAGCACTTAGTCAGCAAACTTGCTTGATGACCTGAATGTGCGTGTGTAAATGATCAAAAAAACATGGTGCCAGCGCAATATTCTTGACATCAAAAACACCATTAAAAAAACAAAATAATGCACGAGAAAAAAATAATGCTCTGGAAGCCTTTATTTATAAGGCTTCCAGAGCATCAAAAAAGGTTGCATTAAAAATTGTGCTAAAAATGTTATTTTATGTGAACGTTTTAAAGTAAAGTTCAGATTGTCATTGATGGCTCAAAGAATGACTGGTTTATTGGACACTTCGTTTTTATTCACGCCAATCAGCACAGAATGTTGCGCTAAAATGGCGCCAATTTTTTCAATGCCGAGCAAAACCCCGGCTTCAAATTCGCCACGGCGAAATAGTGCTTCCATGGCTTGGCAAATGTGTTCCCAGCCTTCGTTACCCACATGGTGGTGAATGCCGCGGTCGGCAACAATTTCCACATCGCGGTCGGCTAACAGCAAATAAATCAGTACGCCGTTGTTCAGTTCGGTATCCCAAATATTCAAGCGCCCAAATAATTCAAGCGCGCGTTTTTTGGGCGTTTTTTTATTGAGAATTTCTAATGGATGCAGGCCCGCTTCAACCACAAAGCGAATTTCACCCGCATGGGTTTTTTCACTGGCTTCAATTGCCTGCTCTATATTGCGCAATGCCGCAACAGAAAAATGACGTTTCACTTGCCAAGGATTACTCACCAAGTGACTAAAAAATCGAATTATTGGATGTCGTCTTTTCATCTATCACCAATCCCCGGAGGCTCCGCCGCCGCCAAAACCGCCGCCTCCGCCACCCCAACTGCTGCCACCGCTGCCAAATCCGCCGCCACCAAGACCACCGCCAAACCAGTCATTATTTGAGCGGCGGTTTCGACTTGAGCCAACATTTCTGCCACCACCTGAATCACTTGTCGGTGAAGAAAAAAACATGGTGATTAAAAAGGCCACTACGCCCGTAAAAATTCCCAAAGGCCACATCGAAAGAAGCCCTGTAGCACCACCCACGATACCTGCTGTGGCAGTGGACCCAAAAAAACGCCCCAACAATTTGGTAAAGAAATTGCCCAAAAAGAGCGTGCCAACAAGATAGAATATCCAGTATTCGCCAAAATGAAAATTATTGACTAACGCCTCATTTTTAACGGGTGGCGCTAGATTTTCACCCCGCACCAAGGCAATAAGTTGATCAACCCCAGCGTCAATGCCGCCGTAATAATCGCCCTGTTTGAATTGTGGCGAAATAATATCTGAAACAATGCGCTTGGCATATACATCAGGAATTGCGCCTTCTAGCCCATAACCGACTTCGATACGCAGTTTTCGGTCATTTTTGGCCACCAGCAACAAAACGCCATCATCTTGTTGCGCTCGGCCAAGTTTCCATTGGCTTGCAACGCGGATGGCATATTGTTCGATGGTTTCGGGCTGCGTGGTGGGGACAATCAACACCCCAATTTGACTGCCTTTTTCAGTTTCCAAAGCTGTTAGTTTGGCTTCTAACGCACTTTGTTCAGTTGGGCTTAACGTTTGCGTTAAATCCGTGACATGCGTCTTTAGTGCTGGAATTCCGCTATTCACCAAAGCGGCAATATCTGCCGCTTTTGATTCTGTCGAAATTTCTGGCCCAGCACGCACCATGCTTGATGCCAACAACAGCATC
>JAKQTB010000057.1 GCA_029569495.1 Pseudomonadota bacterium
TTGTGGGCCGATACACTAATGGCCAATCAAAAACATTGGGGCAAGTGGTGCTCGCTAATTTTGTAAACCCAAATGGCTTGCAATCATTGGGTGGCAACGCATGGGTCGAAAGTGCAGACTCTGGCGTTCCCCTGATTGGCACACCTAATACTGGCTCTATGGGAGTGTTGCAATCGTCTGCGGTTGAAGATTCTAACGTTGACCTGACGGCTGAATTAGTCAACATGATTACGGCACAACGCGTGTATCAAGCCAATGCACAAACCATTAAAACACAAGACCAAGTACTGCAAACACTGGTGAATCTACGCTAATTATCCATCATTTACTAAATGTACTTACTTGACAGCATGTTAGGAGTGTTCGTATGGACCGCATGATTTATACGGCGATGACTGGCGCAAAACATATACTTGAACAGCAAGCCACAACTGCACATAATCTTGCAAACGTCACTTCTACTGGCTTTAAGGCACAGGTAGATTCTTTTCGCGCTGTGCCAGTGTTGAGCACAGGATTGCCTACGCGTGCATTTGTGGTGGACGCAACGGTGGGTGCGGACTTTAACCCTGGCGCACTTCAGCAAACTGGCCGAGATCTGGATGTGGCGGTGCATGGTAATGGCTGGTTAGTTGTACAGCGTGCTGATGGTTCAGAAGGTTACACGCGAAACGGTTCACTTAAAATCAGTGAAAATGGCGTGCTACAAACAGCCAATGGCTTAACGGTCATGGGCGATGGCGGCCCCATAAGCATTCCACCAGATATTACGATTTCTATTGGTAAAGACGGTACGATTTCTTCAGTCTCAAATTCAACTCTACCTGGCCCCTCCAACGCACTTGGCCGATTAAAACTGGTAAATCCAGAAGAAAGCAATTTAAAGCGCGCTGATGATGGTTTATTTGTCACCAAAAATGGCACACCTGCAGAAGCGGATGCCAACGTTCAGGTGGTGAATGGTGCATTAGAAAGTAGCAATGTCAATGTGGTGGATGCGATGGTAACGATGATTAGCCTTGCGCGCCAATTTGAAATGCAAATGAAATTAGTACAGAGCGCTGAGAATAACGCCAATAAAGCCAGTCAACTCCTCAATATGAGTTGAGTGCGCTTACGTTAATATGCACTTAATGACAGATTTCTGAAAGGAATTACAAAATGATGCGTTCACTATGGATTTCAAAAACAGGGCTAGACGCGCAACAAACGCAAATGGACGTGATTGCCAACAACTTGGCAAACGTCAGCACCAGTGGCTTTAAACGCTCACGTGCGGTATTTGAAGACTTGATTTACCAAACCATTCGCCAGCCTGGTGCACAATCTTCACAGCAAACACAATTGCCTTCTGGCTTGCAACTTGGTACTGGCGTTAGACCCGTTGCCACTGAACGCATTTTTACGCAAGGTAATTTACAGCTCACCAGCAATGATAAAGATGCAGCCATTCAAGGTGCTGGCTTCTTTCAAGTGTTATTACCTGATGGCAGCACAGCCTACACGCGCGATGGCTCATTTCAAACTGATAGCCAAGGTCAACTTGTCACATCAAGCGGTTTTCCATTACAACCTGCGATTACCATTCCGGCCAATGCACAAAGCTTAACAATTGGTCGTGATGGCACGGTTTCTGTCACTACACCAGGTGCATCAGCACCTACACAAGTGGGCGCGATACAATTGGCGACATTTATAAACCCAGCCGGCTTGCAGTCAAAAGGTGAAAACCTCTACGTTGAAACTTCTGCTTCTGGCAATGCCAATACCAACGCACCCGGTGCAAATGGTGCAGGTTTACTCACTCAAGGTTACGTTGAAACGTCAAACGTCAATGTAGTAGAAGAATTGGTCAATATGATTCAAACACAACGTGCTTATGAAATTAACAGCAAGGCCATTACAACCTCTGACCAAATGTTACAAAAATTGACGCAAATGTAAGCTATGACTGATATTGGATAATATTCAATAGCACACTAAATCTGGCGAAATGACCAAAATGAAAAGATTGATGTTAATTACCATGGAATACGTAAAAATCAGCATGACTTGCTTAGCCTTGCTGAGTCTTGCCGCCTGTGCCATTACGCCTGATTCCATTGTAAAACAGCCAACAACAGCAAAACCGCAGCCAGTTGTTGCCAATGCACCAAAAACGGGCGCAATTTTCAATAACGGTGCTTATAAACCCTTGTTTGAAGACCGCAGAGCGCGCTTTGTGGGTGATATCCTCACCATCACCATTGCTGAAAATACCAGTGCAACCAAAGCGAATGGCGACTCTGGCAGCAAAGATGGCAAAGCTGAAGGCGGCATTAGCAAACTGCTTGGCAAAACTTTTCCTAAAACTGAATTTAGTGCGAGTTCATCTACTTCATATGAAGGCAAAAACGCGGCAAATGCGAGCAATGTATTTAATGGCTCTGTCACCGCTACCGTTGTTGAAGTATTATCCAACGGCAATTTAGTCGTGTCAGGTGAAAAACAAGTTTCCTTTGATAAAAGCACTGAATACGTGCGCTTTTCTGGTGTTGTAAATCCAGACACCATTACGGCCGGCAACATGGTGACCTCCACAAAAATTGCAGATGCGCGTATTGAGTATCGCACCAGCAGCAAAGTGGATGCCGCAGAAATTGCCTCTTTATTCGCACGCTTTTTCTTAAGTATGGCTGCGCTCTAGCGCATCAACAGCATGAACCATATCAGCAAAAAATTAAATTTAACGCTACGAAAATTTTGCAGCCATTGCCTATATGGCCTGCTAATTGCAAGTGTCATTTATTCACCCAATACACAAGCGGAACGTTTAAAAGACATTGCAACCATTCAGGGGGTACGGAGTAATCAGCTACTTGGGTACGGCTTGGTCGTCGGTTTGGATGGCACGGGCGATCAAACCACGCAAACACCTTTTACGGTACAAAGCATATTAAGTATGATGCAGCAAATGGGCGTGAGTTTGCCACCAGGCACCAATTTACAACTCAAAAATGTTGCCGCTGTCATGGTCACGAGTAGCCTCCCCGCTTTTGCGCAACCCGGACAAACGCTCGACATCACCGTATCTTCGATGGGGAATGCAAAAAGTTTACGTGGCGGCACATTATTAATGACCCCCCTTAAAGGTGCAGACGGTCAAATTTATGCAATTGCACAGGGTAATTTAATTGTGGGTGGCGTGGGTGCCTCAGCCAATGGTAGCCAAACGCAAATTAACCACTTGGGCGTTGGCCGTATTTCAGATGGCGCCACCGTAGAGCGTGCATTACCAAACGCCATTAACCAAGGGGACAGCATCAACCTTGAGCTCAAAGAATCAGACTTTACTACTGCATCTTCTGCGGTAGATGCCATTAACCGCCAGTTTGGCCAAAATACGGCCGTGGCTGAGGATGGACGGGTAATTCGAGTCACGCCACCCGCCAATCGTAATCGCGTCTCTTTTTTAGCAGCTCTTGAATCCATCAATGTTACCCCGGCAGCAACTACAGCAAAAATCATACTGAACGCGCGTACAGGATCAGTCGTGATGAACCGCGCGGTAACGCTGGATAGCTGCGCAGTTTCACATGGTAACTTAACGGTGGTCATTGATACTTCCCCAGTGATTAGTCAACCTGCGCCACTCTCAAATGGGCAAACCGTTTCAACCGCACGTTCTCAAATTGAAATCTCAAAAGAACCCGGCAAAGTGCTAAAACTTAATAGTGGCACAAATTTATCTGATGTCGTCAAAGCACTCAATGCCATTGGTGCCACACCGCAAGATTTGCTCGCCATTTTGCAGGCCATTAAAGCGGCAGGCGCGCTAAAAGCAGATTTGGAAATTATTTAAGATGATCAACACGTCCGAACTTACTGGAAAAGTAGCTTTTGATGCGAACGGCCTGAATGGCTTAAAAAACGCGGCTAAAGAAAATTCACCTGAAGCGATTAAAGAAGTTGCAAAGCAGTTTGAAGCAATATTCATGAACATGATGCTCAAAAGTATGCGTGAGGCTTCTTCATCTGAAGACAACCCTTTTGATAACGAACAAAGCCGCACCTTTACGGCAATGCTTGACCAACAACTCAGCAGCAACCTGAGCAGTAAAGGCTTAGGGTTGGCTGACGTGTTAGCTCAACAACTCAGTAAAACTGGCTACGGCAAGGTCAATGAAATGCAGCAACTTAAAGATGCCGCAACTGACAATACTACAAAAAATGACACATCTTCTTTAATTAACCCCAGCATACAAAATCTGAGCCATTTAAAACAAAATACTTCAAGTATTAGTCAAGCTAACTTTAACGCTAATCCCATCATCAACAATGCTTTGAATGCTGCGCGTAAGGTAGAGACCAACAAACCTGTTGAACTCAGCGTGACTGCTTTTCAAGCCAAAATGGCAGCACATGCTGAAGAAGCAAGCCGCACAACGGGAATCCCTACAAACTTAATGCTAGGCCAAGCTGCACTTGAAAGTGGCTGGGGAAAACGTGAAATTAAAGGCGCTGATGGTACCAATAGCCATAATTTATTTGGCATTAAGGCCACAGGCGGATGGGATGGCAAAGTTGTCGAAACCATGACCACCGAATATATCAATGGCATCAAGCAAAAACGTATTGAAAAATTTCGTGCTTATGACAACTACGCTGATTCATTTAAAGATTTTGCAAAACTAATGCGGCAAAATCCGCGCTATGAAAATGTGATGGCCAATATGCATAACCCGCAAGCTTATGCAAAAGCAATGCAGCAAGCGGGCTATGCCACAGACCCGCAATATGCCAGCAAACTAGCCAATGTGATTGAGAAAGTCTCTGCCTCATGAAGCCACAACAAAAAATAACGTTAAAGTTTCTCTAATTCATGTCGTAATGCACATTATGAGATTCTATAAAAAGGCAACATCATGGCTACCTCAAATATATTAAGTATTGGGAAAACGGCCCTTAACGCGGCTCAAGTGGGCATTAGCACCACGGGGCATAATATCGCCAACGCATCTACCGCTGGGTATTCCCGCCAGGTTGTGGTCCAGTCGGCTGCATCATCACAAAATTTTGGTTATGGTTATGTAGGTCAAGGGACTGAAGTATCATCCGTCACGCGTGTTTACAACGATTTGTTGGCAAGGCAGGCGATTAACAGTCAATCTGTCAGCGCAGGGTTAGAGACTTATGCTGCTAATATGTCATCTATTGACAACATGTTATCTGACGCTTCGGCTGGATTAAGCCCAACACTAAATGACTTTTTTGCCAGTGTAAAAGCGTTATCTGCCAACCCTAACGACCCAAGCACGCGTCAAACCATGCTTTCCAATGCGCAATCATTGGTCAATCGCTTTCATTCCACCAATAGTCGCCTAGATGAAATTAGAGAGGGAATCAATACTCAGCTTTCCTCTAGTGTAGGCCTGGTGAACACTTATGCAAAGCAGCTTTCAAGCTTAAACGATACCATTGATAAAGCGATTAGCGCCACAGGCAATCAGCCCAACGATTTACTAGACCAACGTGACCAATTGGTGACTGAGTTAAGTAAACTAATTAAAACAACCGTTGTGCCACAAGGCCAAGGTGGTTATAACGTTTTTATTGGCAATGGCTTACCACTTGTTGTGGGAACAACTAGCTACAACCTGACAACTGCTTCGTCTCCAACAGACCCCAGTCGATTAGAAGTGGCATACCATAGCAATAATAAAACCTCTATTTTAAGTACTGAAAGCTTGCCAGGTGGCAGCATCGGCGGCTTATTACAGTTCCGTTCAGAATCATTAGACGCCATACAAAATAAAATTGGCCAAATTGCAGTATCTATTGCTGGTACATTTAATGCGCAACACGCGCAGGGTACCGACAAAAATGGCAATCCTGGTGGCAATTTATTCACAATCGCCGCACCTATTGTGAATAGCAATAGCAACAACACCGGCACAGCTGTCATCAGCAGCCAAGTGGTAGACGCAAGCGCCGTAACGAGCAGCGATTACCGCCTGCAATATGATGGTGCTAATTACAAAATCACCCGTTTAGCTGATCAATCCGTGCAAACCTTCGCAAGCCTGCCACAAACAGTCGATGGTTTAAGCTTTACCCAAGCTTCTGGCACAATCAATGCAAATGATGACTTTGTGATTAGGCCCACCTTAAATGCCGGCAATACCTTGGCATTGGCTTTTAGTGATGTCAATAAACTGGCGGTTGGCGGCCCTGTGCTTAGTTCAAGTGCCAATGCGGGCAATACTGGCAGTGCAAATTTGAGCGCACTCAGCGTTAATTCAAGTTACGCCGCTAGCCCACTTGCCTCGCCGCTAACCTTTACGTACACCAGCGGAATACCAGGCACGTTTGCCATGGCACCTTCTGCACTACCAGTTACTGTCACCAATGGCGGTAGCAGCACTACATATCCACCAGGCGCACCGATTACTTACACGAGTGGCGCCACCATTTCTGTGGGGGGTCTCAGTTTTGCTCTTTCTGGTACACCTGCAAATGGTGATGAATTTACCGTAGCGCCAAGCGCTTCAACTGGGCCAAGTGACAATAGAAATGGCCTTTTGCTTGCTAATCTTGAAACCAAAGGAAACGTGCAAGCTATAGGCAGCACCACTAAAAACAGTTACAACGCAGCTTTTGCACAAATGGTCAGTGGCGTAGGCAACAAAACCCGTGAACTTAAAGTAACGAGCGCCGCTGAAGCCCAAGTACTTGAACAAGCCAACACTGCAATGCAATCAGAATCTGGCGTTAATCTTGATGAAGAGGCTGCTAATTTACTCAGATACCAACAAGCTTATCAAGCCGCTGGCAAAATGATGCAAATTGCCAGCCAATTGTTTGATGTATTGTTGAACATTCGATAACGCAGCTTTACTGATTTTTTTCGGAGTTTATGATGCGCATTAGTACCAATACCCTTTACCAAGCCGGCTTTGCAAAACTGAGTGATTTACAGTCAAATCAAAGTAAATTGCAACAGCAAATCGCCACAGGCCGGCGTATTTTATCGCCTTCTGATGACCCGATTGCCTCTGCCAGAGCGCTGGAAGTATCTCATGAAAAAAATGTGAATAATTCGTTTGCTGATACGCGTAAAGTTGCACAATTAAAGCTTAATACCTTAGAAGCCAATCTCACCAGTGTGACTAATTTACTGGTGGCAACGCAATCTAGCCTAGTGGCTGCGGGCAATGGCGCGCTATCAAACGCTGAACGTAAAATTATTGGTACAGAATTACAAGGCTCACTTGATGCCTTGATTGGCCTTGCCAATACCAAAGACGCGGCAGGTAATTTTATTTACTCCGGCTTTAAATCAGACACGGCCGCATTTACCGCCACACCAACTGGCGCCACTTACAACGGTGATGCACAACAGCAACTGCTGCAAGTGGATCCGCAACGCCAAATGAGCGTTAACGTGACAGGCGACACCTTATTTTTGAATGGCAGTAACGTATTTAGCACCTTGAAAGATATCGTAACGCTATTGAACACACCCATTACCGATGCTACAACGCAAGCTAACTTTACAAGTGGCTTGAGTACAGCGATTGGCAAACTGCAAGGTTCTGTGGATAACGTTCTGAACGTACGCACCGCCATTGGCACCAAATTAAATGAGTTAGATGCACTAGATGTGGCTGGCACCGACCGAGACTTGCAATACAGCCAATCACTTTCTGATTTACAAGACTTGGATTACACCGCAGCCTTAACCGATTTAGCCAAACAGCAAACGATTATTGAAGCCGCACAAAAATCTTTTGTGACGACGACGAGCCTATCATTGTTTGACTATATGCGTTAAATTTTAAAGTCGAATAACGCACTTAAAAACTCCCGAGCAAAAAACACTGCCCTGCAAGCCTTATAAATAAAGGATCGCAGGGAATCGAAAAAGGTTTGATGCAAAAAAACCACTAAAAAAGCACTTTTTTTAAGTGCTTTTTTAATTGGTTTTCTCAGGTTCAATTCTAAAAATTAGGGTTTAAGAATGGGGTCAATGGCGCTTGGGTTGGTGGCAATTTCTGACATATGACTGATACCTTGCTCGATTAAATTTTCTATCGGTTTTAGCATGCCCGGTAGGGTCAGCAAAATAATCAACAAGCCCATGCTGAGCGTAATTGGAAAGCCAATACCAAACAGATTCAGTTGTGGCGCGGTTCTGGTTAAGATGCCGAGCGCCATATTGGTCATTAATAGTGCCGTAATAGCGGGCAAACTTAAGAGTAACCCTGTACTAAAAATTGCTTCAGCCCAATTAACAATTTTCATGTGCTGAATGCCAGCGCTATTAAGTGCAATCGGCATGGTGGTAAAACTATCTGCCACAGCACTAACCATGAGCAAATGCCCATCCAGACTTAAAAATACCAGCATAGTGATTAAAATTAAGAACTGCGTTAATGCCGTGCTTTGGCCGTGCGTATTGGGGTCAAAAAAACTGGCAAAACCTAAGCCCATGGTCATGCCAATAATTTGCCCGGCAATATCAATGGCTGCCAGCACCACGCGCATGCTAAAGCCAA
>JAKQTB010000069.1 GCA_029569495.1 Pseudomonadota bacterium
CGTGCCAAAATTGCAGAGCTAAAAGTTACACGTCTAAGTGTGCATCGTACAAATACGCACATCTACGCTCAAATTATCGCTGAATCTGGCGATAAGGTAATTGTTAGTGCTTCAACGGTAGAGGCTGACGTTCGTAAAAAAATCAAAAACGGCGGCAACGTAGAAGCTGCAGCTGCAATTGGTAAACTTATTGCTGAAAAAGCGAAAAAAGCTGGTGTTACCACCGTGGCTTTCGATCGTTCAGGTTATAAATATCATGGTCGTATTAAAGCGTTGGCTGATGCCGCACGTGAAAACGGCTTGTCCTTCTAATTGGTCTGATTGCTTAAGAGGTTAATGATGGCGAAAGAAATGGAACAGCAACAGCAGCAGACTGATGGTTTGCGCGAAAAGATGATTGCAGTTAATCGTGTAAGTAAAACGGTTAAAGGTGGTCGTATTATGAGTTTTGCAGCTCTTACAGTAGTTGGCGATGGCGATGGTGCTGTTGGCATGGGTAAGGGTAAGGCGCGTGAAGTGCCGGTTGCAGTACAAAAAGCAATGGATGAAGCGCGTCGTGGTATGTTGAAAATCAACTTAACAAACGGTACATTACATCACGCAGTAACTGGTGTGCACGGTGCGGCTAAAGTATTTATTCAGCCTGCTTCTGAAGGTACTGGCATTATCGCCGGTGGTGCAATGCGCGCTATTTTCGAAGTGATGGGTGTGACTAACGTTGTTGCAAAATGTATTGGCTCTACCAATCCTTACAACTTAGTTCGTGCAACATTAAATGGCTTGGAGTCGATGAATACACCCGCTGAGATTGCTGCTAAGCGCGGTAAGTCAGTAGAAGAAATTAGAGGCTAATGATGGCTAATCAAAAAACAATTGAAGTGACTCTTGTGAAAAGTGTTATAGGACGCATTCAGGCACATCGTGCAACTGTGACTGGGTTAGGTTTGCGCCGTTTGAATCACACTGTGTTGGTGGAAGATACGCCGGCAATTCGTGGCATGATTAATGCGGTTTCTTATCTATTGCGAGTTTCAGAGGCTAATCCGGTAGTTGCTAAAAAATCTAGCAAAGCTGCTTCGCCAAAAAAAGAATCAAGTGAAGATAGTATTCCTAAAAAATACCTAAATAAAGCTGGCGCTGATGATTTGACTGTCGTTGAGGGTATTGGCCCTAAAATTAGTGAATTATTAGCTGTTGCCGGGATTTCTACATTTAAGCAATTAGCAAGCGCAAAAGTTTCAAAAATCGAAGAAATTTTAAAGGCGGCCGGTTCTCGTTATGCCCTCGCTAATCCAGGAACTTGGCCAGAACAAGCTGCATTGTTAGCTGATGGAAAATTTGAAGACTTTGAAAAGCTTGCTAAAGAGCTCGATGGCGGCGTTCGTAAGTAACTAGCTAGATATAAATTGATTGGAAGTATCATGCAATTAAATACAATTAAGCCTGCTGAGGGCTCGAAAAAAGAACGTCGTCGTGTTGGTCGCGGTATTGGCTCTGGCCTTGGTAAGACTGCAGGTCGTGGTCATAAAGGTCAGAAATCACGTACTGGCGGGTTTCATAAAGTTGGTTTTGAAGGTGGTCAAATGCCTATTCAACGCCGTCTGCCAAAACGTGGCTTTAAGTCAATGACTAAAGCTGATACAGCACATGTTCGTACCAGTGAGTTAGCTCTCATTCCTAATGAAGTGATTGATTTACTTGCTTTGAAAGCCGCAAATATCATTTCTGGAACGGTTAAAAATGCCAAGTTATTTTTATCTGGCGAAGTGACTGCGAAATACCATGTTCAGGGCTTGCTTTTAACAAAGGGCGCACGCGCTGCAGTTGAAGCCGCTGGCGGCAAAGTTTTAGAAGCAGAATAAGAGAACTCATCTTGGCTCAAGACGGATTGCTAAAAACTGCTTCAAAAATGGGTGAGCTTAAGAGTCGCCTGTTTTTTGTTCTTGGTGCACTAGTAGTGTATCGTTTGGGAGCGCATATACCGGTACCAGGTATAGATCCCGTTGTGCTTGCTAAGCTGTTTGAATCACAAAGTGGTGGAATACTGGGAATGTTTAATATGTTCTCAGGCGGTGCGCTATCAAGATTCACTGTATTTGCCTTAGGTATTATGCCGTACATATCGGCTTCTATCATTATGCAACTAATGGCAGCTGTTTCACCTAAACTGGAGCAACTTAAAAAAGAAGGTGAAGCGGGACGCAGAACCATAACAAAGTATACGCGTTATGGAACTGTAGTTCTTGCCACTTTTCAAGCGCTTGGTATCGCGATTATGCTTGAAGGTCAACCTGGTTTAGTCTTAGAGCCAGGATTAATTTTCAGATTAACTGCAGTGATCACTTTAGTAAGCGGAACAATGTTTTTAATGTGGCTGGGTGAGCAAATTACAGAGCGTGGTATAGGCAATGGCATTTCCATTATTATCTTTGCCGGGATTGTTGCAGGGCTGCCTAGTGCCATTGGTTCAACGGCTGAAATGGTTAATACTGGTGCTTTTAGTATCCCGTTAGCATTTTTCTTGTTGGTGGCAACAATTCTAGTTACAGCGTTAGTTGTATTTGTTGAGCGCGGCCAGCGTAAAATAACGGTTAATTATGCAAAGAGACAAGTTGGCAATAAGGTTTATGGTGGGCAAACTACACATTTACCAATGAAGTTAAACATGGCCGGTGTAATTCCTCCAATATTTGCTTCAAGTATTATTTTGTTCCCAGCCACTTTGGCAGGTTGGTTTGGTGGCAGTGAAAGTATGTATTGGTTAAAGGATATAGCTACTGCTTTATCTCCAGGTCAGCCTATATATATATTACTTTTTGCCGCTGCTATCGTATTCTTTTGTTTCTTTTACACTGCTTTGCAGTTTAATCCAAAGGATACAGCAGATAACTTGAAGAAAAGTGGCGCATTTATCCCAGGGATTCGACCTGGAGATCAAACGGCTAAGTATATTGATAGAATTATGGGTAGATTGACTTTAATAGGTGCTGCATACATTACGTTGGTTTGTTTATTACCTGAATTCTTAATCTTAAAATTTAATACACCATTCTATTTTGGTGGCACATCATTGCTGATTATTGTAGTAGTGACAATGGATTTTATGACGCAGGTGCAATCACACTTAATGTCTAACCAGTATGAAGGATTGCTTAAAAAAGCGAATTTTAAGGGCAGTACACAAAGCATAAAATAGCTTTTGATATAGGTTAAAAATTAAAGTTTATAAGATATTGGAGTAATAAATGAGAGTTCGTGCATCAGTTAAAGCATTGTGTCGTAATTGTAAGGTTGTACGTCGTCGTGGTGTTGTACGTATTATTTGTACTGACCCACGTCACAAACAACGTCAAGGTTAATAGTAAATATTAATCAAATTAGAGTGCTCAAGTGACTCTAATTAGGATGATTGCATAATTATTTTGCAATCAGAAGAATAGCTAATTGATAAGATTAGGAAATACTGATAGAATTCTCGGCTTTTTAAAACGCTGATAATTTTTAGGGAACCCTAAATATTGGAGTAGAGTATGGCGCGTATTGCTGGGGTAAATATACCCAATAACAAACATGCTGAGATTGCATTGACTGCAATTTACGGTATTGGAAGAAATACTGCACAAAAAATTTGTGTAGCTGCTGGTGTTTCACCTTCAGCAAAAATGAAAGATTTAAATGACGCAGATGTTGATAAGCTGCGTGATGAGGTTGCGAAAGAGAAAGTTGAAGGCGACTTACGCCGTGAAGTTTCAATGAATATCAAACGTTTAATGGATTTGGGCTGCTATCGTGGTGTGCGCCACCGTCGCGGTTTACCTGTTCGTGGTCAGCGTACTAAAACAAACGCTCGTACGCGTAAGGGTCCGGTCAAGGCAATTAAGCAATCCAAATAGCCTAAAACTCATAACGGCAATCTTGTTATAGTTTCAGAATTTTAGTAGGAATTATTGGTAAGGAAAGTGCAACATGGCAAAAGCTAATGTACGCGTAAGAAAAAAAGTTAAAAAGAATATTGCAGAGGGCATTGCTCATGTGCATGCTTCTTTTAACAATACCATTATCACCATTACTGACCGTCAAGGTAATGCACTATCATGGGCAACTTCTGGTGGGCAAGGTTTTAAAGGTTCACGTAAAAGTACACCATTTGCTGCACAGGTTGCTGCTGAAGTGGCTGGTAAATCTGCACAGGAAAATGGTGTCAAGAATTTAGAAGTGCGCATCAAAGGTCCTGGCCCGGGTCGTGAATCAGCAGTGCGTGCACTTAATGCGGCTGGTTTTAAAATTACTAGCATTACGGATGTGACCCCAGTGCCACATAACGGCTGCCGTCCACCTAAAAAACGTCGCATTTAAGCGAAAAAGATTACTGGAGAACTATCTTGGCTAGAAATTTAGACCCTAAATGCCGTCAGTGTCGTCGAGAAGGCGAAAAATTATTTCTGAAAGCAGAAAAATGCTTTACTGACAAATGCGCAATTGAAAAACGTAACTTTCCACCTGGTCAACACGGTCAACGTCGTAACCAACGTCTGTCTGATTATGGCGTTCAATTGCGTGAAAAGCAAAAAGTACGTCGTATATACGGCGTTTTAGAAGCACAATTTCGTAGTTATTATGCTGAGGCAGACCGTAAAAAAGGCATTACCGGTGAGAATCTGTTACAGCTTTTAGAGTGCCGTTTAGACAACGTGACCTATAGAATGGGTTTGGGTGGATCACGTACTGAAGCAAGACAAATTGTTCGTCATAACAGCATTCTAGTAAATGGCAAACGTGTCAATATTCCTTCGTATCAGGTCAAAGCGGGTGACGTAATTAGCGTGGCTGAGTCTTCTAAGTCACAATTGCGAATCAAAGGCGCACTTGAGGCGGCTGAACAACGTGGCTTCCCAGCATGGATTGAAGTTGACGTTAAAGCATTAAAAGGCACTTTCAAAGCTAAGCCGCAGCGTGATGAGTTGCCACCAACAATCAATGAGTCACTGGTTGTTGAGCTTTACTCAAAATAATTAAGATTTAATATAAAACATATAAAAGTGTGAGTGTTATATACATTCACAAGAATCGATACTCTACTAGCTAGCATCGCTAGTAGAGTTTAATTCTTAAATTTAAAGGTATAACTATGCAAAACAGTCCTACCGAATACTTGAAACCACGTGTTGTTGATGTAGAAGTCATATCCCCATTACGCGCACGTGTTACATTAGAGCCGATGGAACGTGGCTTTGGTTACACACTAGGCAATGCGTTGCGTCGAGTTTTATTGTCATCTATTCCTGGCTATGCCATCACAGAAGTTAAGATTGATGGTGTTGTACATGAGTATTCGACACTAGAAGGCGTTCAAGAAGATGTGGTTGATATTTTATTAAATCTCAAAGGCGTCGCATTGAAACTCAATACTAAATCAGAGACGATATTAGTTTTGAATAAGTCTACTGAAGGTGTTGTGACCGCTGGTGATTTTGAGACAGGGCATGATGCTGAAATCGTTAATCCCAACCATGTGATTGCTCACCTTACTAAAGGCGGAAAAATCAACTTGGAAGTTAAAGTAGCGATGGGTCGCGGTTATCAACCAGTGCCAGTAAGACAAAAAGCAAACGATGAAGATCGCGTGCTTGGTTTCATCATGGTAGATGCATCATTCAGTCCAATCAACAAAGTGAGCTATCAAGTTGAAAGTGCACGTGTTGAGCAGCGTACAGACTTAGATAAATTGGTGATGGACGTTGAGACGAACGGTATCATTGAGCCTGAACAGGCTATTCGCGATGCGGCACGTATCTTGATGGGTCAATTGTCAGTATTTGCTGATCTTGAAGGCGCACCTAGTGAGGTTGAAGTGAAATCTGCTCCACAGGTTGACCCTGTATTGCTTCGTCCAGTAGATGATTTAGAACTTACAGTACGTTCAGCTAACTGCTTGAAAGCTGAAAATATATTCTACATCGGTGATTTGATTCAACGTACAGAGAACGAGCTATTAAAAGCACCTAATCTTGGCCGTAAATCACTCAATGAAATTAAGGATGTACTTGCAACGCGTGGCCTAACATTAGGCATGAAACTAGAAAACTGGCCTCCAGTAGGGCTTGAAAAAGCTTAACTAACCAGCATAAACAAAGAAACTTTAAGGAATTACTATGCGTCACGGTAATAGCAATCGTAAATTAAATCGTACTAGCAGTCATCGCGCGGCGATGTTTCGCAACATGACAGCATCACTGCTGCGCCATGAAGTGATCAAAACCACTTTGCCTAAGGCAAAGGAGTTGCGTAAATTTGCTGAACCTCTCATTACATTAGGTAAAACGCCAACTTTAGCGAATCGTCGTTTAGCATTTAGTCGCTTACGTGATCGTGATATTGTAGGTAAATTGTTTGGCGAGCTTGGTCCACGCTATTTGGCACGCAATGGTGGCTATCTACGTGTATTAAAATGTGGCTTCCGTAATGGTGACAATGCACCTATGGCATTGGTTGAGCTTGTGGATCGCCCAGATACAGCTGCTGAGGTGGTTGTAGCAGAATAAGCGTTATCAAAATAAAAAAGCCAGCAGTAGCTGGCTTTTTTTATGCTGGTGAAAGTTTCAAGTGTTTTTAAATCTCGCCAATCAGCTGATAAATGCTTTGCTTATCAAATGGCCAACACAACTCTTGCTGTGTAGACATGTTTCTCAGAACTGGTATTTTTGTGCCATAGGTCGTAAGTAAGTCCTCGCTATCAGATATTTCAATTTTATTGTAGTTGAAACTTAGTTCTTCTCCGACTTGAACCAGTAGTGCTTCTGCCTCTTCACATAGATGGCAATGTGAGGTTGTGTATAACTCTAAGTTAGTATGCATTTTGGATTGGATTCTATTCTAAATCTATAAAAAGTAGGCTATCTCGTCAAAATTAAATCATAATAGAGGGATAGAGTGTATTGCATGATTTTATTCAATGCTGTTGTTAAAGTCGGGAATTTATTTGGATCATTATGGCAGATCTGCACGAATATAAAGAGAGTTTAAGTGAAAACTTAATGCAAGTCATTGCGTTACTGGAGGAGTATGGTTTTGATGAAGGCCAGTCTCATTCTCACGACTACTCTAGGCTTCAACGCAAGCTAGATACACTCCATCCTGCCGACGTTGCTGACATACTGGAGGCCTTGCCGCTTGATCAGCGACTTCAGGTATGGGACTTGGTCAAAGCTGAGCGTGACGGCGACATTCTTTTAGAAGTATCTGATGCAGTACGCCAATCGCTGATAGCGGATATGGATTCGGAAGAACTGCTCGCTGCTGCCGAGCAGTTAGATACTGATGAATTGGCCGACCTAGCCCCTGACTTGCCTAAAGATGTTTTACAAGAGCTTTTATACAGCCTAGATACACAAAATAGGGCGCGGTTGCAGTCTGCACTTTCTTATTCGGAAGATACAGTGGGTGCGATTATGGACTTTGATATTGTGACAATTCGCGAGGATGTCACACTCGAAGTTGCCTTGCGTTATATGCGTCGCATTGGTAGTTTACCAGACCATACGGATAAGCTTTTCGTAGTAGACCGCGATGATATCTTACGGGGTGTATTGCCACTCACTAAGCTTGTTGTGAGCGATTTAGATGCAACGGTTACCGATGTCATGGCAGAAGATACCGTGACTTTTCACCCTGAAGACATTGCAGATGAGGCGGCCAAGGCTTTTGAACGCTACGATTTAGTCACTGTGCCAGTGGTGGATGCCAATAACAAACTCGTTGGCCGTATCACAGTTGATGCGGTGATGGATTATATTCGTGAAGAAACCGAGAGTGATATGCTGTCATTAGCAGGATTGCGTGAAGAAGAAGACTTTTTCGCATCTGTTTGGAAGTCTGTGCAAAACCGCTGGGCCTGGCTCGCAATCAATCTCGTCACTGCTTTAGTCGCATCTCGAGTGATCGGCGTATTCGAAGGTTCAATTGAAAAAATAGTTGCGCTGGCTGCACTCATGCCGATTGTAGCTGGGATTGGTGGAAACTCTGGTAACCAAACGACGACGATGATTGTGCGTGGCTTGGCACTAGGGCAAGTGGCGTCACACAATATGTCATCACTGATTACCAAAGAACTTGGCGTAGCTTTGCTGAACGGCCTAATTTGGGGTGGCGTGCTGGCTTTAATTGCTTACGCTTTATATGGCAACTATCAGCTAGGCTTGGTGATGATGGCAGCAATGACATTGAATTTAATGCTGGCGGCAATGATGGGTGTAGTCATTCCGCTTTACATGAATAAATTTGGCCGCGACCCAGCGGTAGGCTCAAGTGTGCTTATTACAGCCGTCACTGATAGCGGCGGATTTTTGATATTTTTAGGGTTGGCGACAATCTTTTTACTTTAGTTGAATTTTTATTACTATTTGAATTTAAACTACTATGGCGCAATCCACACAACAAATTTGGGATGAAATTTCAGTTGATATCTTAACCCGAACCGGGCTTTGGCAAATCTGCATTATTATTGCGGCATGTGCATTTGCTTGGGCAGTCAATGGCGCGCTACGTGCCTATGTGCTTAAGCGGTCAAAAGATATTCATGGCGCGCGTGAGGCGTTAGCCGCCACGGTTGAAGGCATCAATCGCGTATTGTTTCCGCTAACTGCGCTGTCCATTGTCTGGTTGGCCAAAATCTTTCTTTCCAAACTGCAACACACAAGCTTATTAGCGCTCGCCAGTAACCTACTCTTAGCCATGGCGGTGATACGTTTAGTGGTGTTCGTACTGCGCTATGTATTTTCACCGAGTGGATGGGTTAAAAAGACCGAAAATGCCATCGCGGCTAGTATTTGGGTTGTCTTGGCACTCCATTTAAGTGGCTTGTTACCTGAGTTGCTCAGTGCGCTGGATAGCATTAGTTTTAGTGCAGGCAAAAGCAAAGTCACTTTACTGCTCGCTATCCAAGCGGTGCTGACAGTGGTGATTACGGTCATTATTGCGTTATGGTTAAGCCGATTTGTCGAAAATAGATTGATGCAGAATACGCATCTCAACCCGAATATGCGCGTGGTGTTGAGTAAAGTATTACGCATTGTGCTGACATTATTTGCAGTGTTATTTGCCTTTTCTGCCATTGGGTTGGATATCACATTACTTTCGGTATTTGGTGGCGCACTTGGCGTGGGTTTGGGTTTTGGTCTGCAAAAAATAGCCAGCAATTTCATTAGCGGCTTTATATTGCTGCTAGATGACTCAATGCACATAGGCGATGTGATTACCGTTGAGGGCCATTACGGCGTGGTCAATGACCTGCGTGCGCGTTATTTGGTATTAAAAAAGCTAGACGGTACTGAAGTGGTGATTCCAAATGAAACGCTGATAGCCAGCCCTGTCATCAACCATTCATTTACCGACCACAAAGCGCGTGTGCAAATGCCAATACAAGTGAGCTATGACAGCCCGCTGGAACGCGCAATGATCCTAGTGAATGAAGCAGCTGCCAAGCATGAACGCGTGCTGATAGAGCCAGAGCCACGCGTTTTACTGAAAGGCTTTGGTGAAAGCGGCATTGATTTGATGTTATCGTTTTGGATACCAGACCCGGAAGAAGGCTCGGCGATACTGCAATCTGAAATTTATTTAGATATCTGGCGTGCATTCCAAGCTAACAACATCGTGATTCCATTCCCGCAACGTGAAGTAAAAATTGTGCAGAAGTAACTTAGCCACATTGTAAAAAAGTCGTATTTTAGCCTTATTTTTAACACAACCTTTTTCGATGCCCTGCGAGCCTTATAAATAAAGGCTCGCAGGGCATAAAATTTTTCTCGAGAGAAATAAGCGCTATTACAAAGCTGTTTAAGCACATCAATTACTGATTCAACGCCAACAAAAAAGCCTGCATTCCGCAGGCTTTTTTTCTACTTTTAAATAAAACTATTTAAGTTTTGTTTCTTTATACAGCACATGTTTACGTACCACTGG
>JAKQTB010000070.1 GCA_029569495.1 Pseudomonadota bacterium
ACTCACTGGCAAAGTTGTGCAAGATGAAAAAGTCTGGTGGAAGTTCTGGGAAGGCATGTTAGGCAACAAATAACCATGCCACTAAAAGCGTGATTTAAGCAAGCATTTTGCGCACAACCTTTTTAACTGCCCTGCGAGCCCTATAAATAAAGGCTCTCAGAGCATAAAAATTTTCTCGAAGAAAAACAGCGTCATTTTTATGATCTTTTAGTGGAACCAATCACCACAAAAACATATCCATCATAGCAATGAACTTCTTCAATAAATTACCTGGCTATACCAATGCACCTTCCGGCATGGAATGGGTGCTTCTCAAAAAACTACCAATTGTTTTTGTCGTCAGCACATTGATTCCAAGTGCAGAAATGCTCTATCTTTACTTGGCAAATAACATCATCAGCGCTGAACAACAAATGACAATCTATTTATGTTTGGGGCTGATTTTTACGTTTTGGTTTTTTATTGGCGTCGTAGCAGTTGGCTGCGTTGTCGTGATGATCATGAAAGGGCCAGCCTATGTCGCTGACCCTTATGACCTGCCAAAAGAGAATAAAAACTTAGAGAAATATCCGCATTTATAAAAAATTTCGCTATATTCAAAATATGCAATTATTGGTTAGTATAAAATAACGCAACAAGACTCAGCGCCAAGTCTATTTTAAATTGCGTTATCTTTTTTTTGCTTTTCCTGCTTCTAATTCAGCCGTTTTTTTAGCTTTTAATTCAGCACGTTGCGCAGTTTTTCGGCGGCGCATGCTCACAATCCCTTCGCCAGATTTACGCTTATCTTCATCTTCTGCAAATGGGTTGGCGCCTTGTTTGTACTGCACACGCAAGGGTGTACCCGATAGTTGAAATGTTCTGCGAAAAGTTTTTTCCAAAAACCGTGTGTACGCATCTTTAACGCCATCCACATGGCTACCATGAATCACCACAATCGGCGGATTGCTTCCACCTTGATGCGCGTACCGTAATTTTGGTCGTATGCCCTTGCTAATCGGTGGCTGATGTTGCTGAAGCGCATCAATCAATACACGCGTCAGTTGCGGGGTTGAAAGTTTGGCAAATGCCGCTTTAAAAGCCACATCCACTGATTTAAATAACTCTGGCAGGCCTTTTTTACGTAAGGCAGAAATATAGTGAAACTCCGCAAAATCTAAAAACATCAGTTTGCGGTCAATTTCTCGCTTAATCCAATCGCGCTCTTCTTCTTTGAGACCATCCCATTTGTTAATCGCCACCACTAATGCACGGCCCGCATCGAGGATGTAAGCTGCCACGTGTGCATCTTGTTCGGTGATGCCTTCTTGCGCATCCACCACCAAAATCACCACATTGGCTTCTTCAATCGACTGAATGGTTTTAATCACTGAAAACTTTTCAATCGCTTCTAGTACGCGCCCACGCTTGCGTACACCAGCGGTATCTATCAGCGTGTAATGTTTACCATTTTTCTCTAAATCAATTGAAATTGAATCTCGGGTCGTGCCTGGTTGGTCAAACGCAATCACGCGCTCTTCACCCAATAACGCATTCACCAAAGTCGATTTACCTACATTCGGACGCCCAACAATGGCAACCTTAGGCACTCTGTCACCTGAATTTTCATTTTCAGGCGCATCTTCAACCACTTGAAAATGCTCAAGTGCCAGTTCTATAATATCTTTCACGCCTTCACCGTGGGCCGATGAAATGGACAACGGATCACCCAGGCCAAGTTCATGAAACTCTGCGCTTACAACCGCTTTATTCATTCCCTCAGTTTTATTAACCGCGAGCAACACAGGACATTTACAGCGGCGTAACCGATTCGCGATCTCCATATCTTGCGGCGTAGCCCCTTGACGGCCATCCACAATAAATATAATGACATCAGCCTCATCAATGGCCAATAATGTTTGCGTAGCCATCGCTTTGAGGATGCCGCTATCGGTATTAGGCTCAAATCCACCTGTATCGACCACCAAATAAGGCTGACTGCCCCCCAAACCGCGGCCATAATGGCGGTCGCGCGTAAGCCCTGGCAAATCCGCAACGAGCGCATCGCGGCTTTTGGTCAGTCGATTAAATAAAGTTGATTTACCGACATTGGGTCGGCCAACCAGAACAACGGTGGGTAACATGAAAACCTTCTATTGATGACAACATAACGCTTGATAATAGGTTACAAAATAACTAGCAGTATCAATGCTGTTGAATTTTAAATAACCTGCTCCGCGCTTTCGTTAAGCCATTCTATTAATGTATTTTTACTACTTTATTTGCACAGCATAAAGGCCGCCGTCACGTGTTTGTGCCAGCACAGTGGTGCTATTAAGCAACACCATTTGTGGCATTACTGCACTACCAGCTAATTTAACTCTTGAGGCAAATGCGCCTTCATCACGGGTTAAAAAATGAAGGTATCCTTCTAAATCACCCACAGCGACATAATTCCCCATTGGGACAGGGGCCGTTAGTTGCCTATTTTTCAAAGCGGCCTGACGCCAAAACGTTTTGCCCGTTGTATAGTCAAGCGCGTAGACCGAGCCCATAGAGTGAGGCACAAAAATACGGCCATCTTCAACACTAATGCCATTTAAGCTTGATATATCACGATTCCAAATAACACGGCCAGAAATTCGGTCGATTGCAGCAATTCTTCCTTGATAAGCCACTGCGTAAACCAAAGGCCCATCTAGCACAGGCAAGCTCGTAATATCGGCAATGCGCTCAATCTCAGTCACGCCTTTGGGCTGGGCCACGGAAGCTTCCCAAAGCAATTTGCCATTATCAGCACGCAGTGCAATAAGCTTGCCGCCGCCAAAACCAGCATACACAGCGCCACCATCTACGACCAAACCAGCACTACTACGCAATGTTAAAGCTGGGCTTGTTCTGTCATACACCCACTTGCGACTGCCATCCTCTGCGTTAATGCCGTAGATGCGATTATCATTGGTACGCACAATCACAATGCCATCAAAATATCTAGGCGCACTTAATACTTCGCTACTTAATTTTGATTTCCACTGTAATTTTCCTGCATTATCATAAGCGTAGACGGCCCCATTTGAGGTGCCAACCAACACTAAACTGCCGCCCACGCCTACACCACCGGATAATTTTTCACCTGCGTTAACGCGCCATTCTTGTTTGCCGCTGTTAATATCTAACTTAACAACCTCTCCGCTGGCACCTGCTGCATAGGCAAAGCCTGCTTCAATCACAGGTGAAAATTCAAAATCTTCAGCCGGGCCTATTTTTGCTTGCCATAACACTTTACTGCTCGCTGTTTGTTTAAACTCCACCAAAGCTTCAGGAGCATCAGCAGGTTCCCGTCCAAATACTTTATCTGAAATATCCGTTTTAAGATCCGTCAGTGTGCTGCAAGAGGTTGTAACCAATAAAGCTAAAATGCCTAACGTTTTATAAGCTACTGATTGATATAATTTTAAGTACAACGCATCGCTCCAATTTATAAAGTCGTGACAATTACGTTCACTTTAACTAGCCTAATGCTTCTAGTTTACGCTGTGTAATCACACGGTATTTTCCCTGAGCATCCAACTTAGAAAGTGCAAGCTCATAAGCCGCTTTGGCATCCGCGCGCTTACCTTGAAGCATGAGCACATCCCCTTTAAGATCAGCAAACAAGCCATCAAAGCCAACGTCATGCGGGGCATTTAGTAATTGCAATGCGCCATCAAAATCTTTTTCTTCAGCCAAGATATTTGCCAACTGCAAAGTGGCCATTGCACGCGTTGCAGTTTCTTCAGCATTTTTAATTGCCCAATCTAGCTGCGCTTTAGCACTTTTTGTATCATTTGCTGCATAGTTAGCTTTTGCGGCAAACAACGCTGCACGGGCAGCATAGGGTGTTCCGCTATATTGCTCCATCAATGTTGCAGATTTTGCTTGGATTGCTTTTAAGTCTTTTTGATCAGTTACTGTTAACTCTTGGTACTGAGTTGAGGCCTCAATCGCTTGCTTATGTTGCACATAATTCCAAATTTGATAAGCCGCATACGCCACAACCAAACCAATCACTAATGAACTGACTGTTTTGCCATATTGCTTCCACCAGGCTTTAAGTTCGTCTATCTGTTCCTGCTCTTCTAAATTGTATGCCATTACTTTTTCCTATTTCTTTTTACTGATTATTCAAATTCAAAATTTTATATATTTAGTAAACGCCCAAAACCTATCATTTACATATTTTAATGTTGCGTTGCCTTACCTGGAATTGCAGATAGTAGCTTCCTTGTATATTCTTCCCTAGGGTTATCATAAATATCTGCCACACTGCCCTGCTCAACAATGCGGCCTTGAAACATCACCGCCACGTCGTCAGCAATATGCCTCACAACACGTAAATCATGGCTAATAAAGAGATAACTCAGCGCCATTTCTGCTTGTAATTCTTTAAGCAACAACAATATCTGCGCCTGAATTGAAACATCTAGCGCAGAAACTGGCTCATCACACACGACCACTTTAGGTTGCAACACCAATGCACGTGCAATACCCACACGTTGCCGTTGTCCGCCAGAAAATTCATGCGGATATTTTTGCATATCTGCCTCAGTTAAACCAACACGCTTTAGCATTGCCACTACTTTTTTTTGCTGCTCGCTACTGCTACCAAGCCCATGAATTAACAAACCTTCACCGACAATCTCACCCACACGCATACGTGGATTTAATGACGCGAAAGGGTCTTGGAACACCATTTGCAAATACTGTCGCATTTGACGCAATGCTTGTCCATTTAATTGATCAAGCTGCTGACCTTGAAAAATAACTTCGCCGCTATCAAAAGGGTGCAATTGTAACAGACATCTGGCCAACGTGGATTTACCACTCCCCGACTCCCCAACTACCGCAAGCGTTTTGCCAGCACTCAAACCAACACTTACATCATCTAACGCTTTAACTAACGTGGTATTAAAACCAAATCTACCGCTACGCTGCGTGTAGGTTTTAACGAGATGATTTGCTTCAAGAATTAGTTCACTCATGCTGCATGCCCTAACCAACTGTAATCAATAGGTTTTAATGGTTTTTTACCTTCTGCATCAGGGACACAAGCTAATAAAGCCTGTGTATAAGGATGTTGTGGGTTGTTTAAAACGGCTTCTTTAGCACCGGATTCTACAATTTCACCTCTAAACATCACCACCACATTATCGGCAATATCTGCCACCACGCCAAAATCATGCGTAATAAACAGCATGCCCATGTTCATGCGTGTTTTAAGCGCATGCAAAAGTTGAAGTATTTGCGCCTGCACGGTGACGTCTAGTGCTGTGGTGGGCTCGTCTGCAATCAATATTTGTGGCTCACAAGCAATGCTCATGGCAATCATCACGCGTTGGCGTTGCCCGCCAGATAATTCATCTGGGTAACTATCTGCACGACCTGCAGGAATACCCACCATTTCTAGCAAGCTGGCTATTTTAGCTTTTAGTGCCGCTCCTTTTAAGCCTAAATGCGCGGTTAAGGATTCGCCAATTTGATAACCTACCGTTAATACGGGGTTAAGCGAGGTCATCGGCTCTTGAAAAATCATGGCGATTTTTGCGCCACGAATTTTTTGCAGACTCGCAATATCAAGCTTAGATAAATCTTGTACGCCTGCCTGCGCATTACTAAACAAAATACTGCCCGAATTTAATTGCAATTGCTTAGATAACAAGCCCATCACCGCTAAGGCGGTTAAACTTTTACCGCTACCTGACTCGCCCACGACACAAGTGGTTTTACCTGCTTCAATATTAAAACTCACACCGTTTACCAGCAAACGTGTGGGCTGCTTTTTAGGCGTAATGGTTAAATTTGAAATTTGCAGTAAGGGTGTCATTGTTTGAATAAATAATGGTATGTCAATTAGTGTTTAAAATGCATTAAAAATACGATGCTTTTGCACCGAGCGATTTTTATGCCTCTGGAAGCCAAGTAGAATAAGGCTTGCAGAGGTGGTGCAATGGTTTGTTTAAAAATTAACATTTAATGTTGTTGTAAAGTTGGATTTAACCATCCTATTTTTTCAAAAAGTTACTCCGCTAAAATGCTACTTGCCACCTGATTCACAGCGCATTTTACCTGTTCGCCAGATTGCAATAAGGGCTTGAGCGAAATTTGATTCGCTTGCACTTCATCATCACCCAAAATAGCTGCATAACGCGCACCACTTCTATCGGCTTTTTTCATTTGCGATTTAAAACTGCCGCCCCCTGCATGAAGTACAACACTTAAACCCGCACCACGTAGAGTTTCCGCCACTTTAAATGCTTGTTGTTCCGCCAATTCACCCACATTAACCAAATAAATATCAGGCGCATTTTCAGCAATGACGCCGTATTCTTGCATCAGCAAAAATACGCGCTCTAAACCAATGCCAAAGCCACAG
>JAKQTB010000085.1 GCA_029569495.1 Pseudomonadota bacterium
AAGTGGTGTATTACTTTAAGGGTTATTTTGCCGTTACACAAAATAACGCGCAAAAAGTGAGTTTTTCCGTGCCATCAGGTAACTTTGGCAACGTGTGTGCCGGCCATATTGCCCGCATGATGGGCTTGCCGATTGATAAACTCATTGTTGCCACCAATGAAAATGATGTGTTGGATGAGTTTTTCAAAACTGGCGTATATCGTCCACGCGGTTCGGCAAATACTTACCACACGTCTAGTCCTTCAATGGACATTAGCAAAGCGTCCAATTTCGAGCGCTTTGTGTTTGACCTAGTCGGCAGAGATGCCACCAAAGTGCGCGAGCTCTGGAATAGCGTCGATAGTGGCGGTGCGTTTGACATCAAATATTTAATGCCAAAATTAGCAGAATATGGTTTTGTATCTGGTAGCAGTAACCATGCAAACCGTATGCAAACCATACGTGAAACACAGGCTAAATACGGCGTGGTGATTGATACGCATACGGCGGATGGTTTAAAAGTGGCGCATGAGTATTTTAATCAAACCCAGGCCGATAAGAATACACCAATGCTGGTGTTAGAAACGGCCTTGCCAGCTAAGTTTGAAGATGCGATTACTGAAGCGTTAGGCCATGCGCCAGAACGTCCGGCCAGCTTGGAAGGCATTGAAGCATTACCGCAGAAATTTACGGTAATGAAAGCCGATGCTGGTGTGATTAAAGATTTTATTGCGAAGAATACCTAATGCAACAATATACTGACTTACTTCGCCATGTATTAGCACACGGCAATAAAAAGGAAGACCGCACCGGCACTGGCACGACTTCAGTGTTTGGTTACCAAATGCGCTTTAATTTGGCGGATGGTTTTCCGCTGTTGACGACTAAAAAAGTTCATCTCAAGTCAATTATTCACGAGTTACTTTGGTTTTTGCAGGGCAGTACCAATATCGCCTATTTAAAAGAAAACGGCGTGCGTATTTGGGATGAATGGGCTGATAAGCAGGGCAATTTAGGCCCGGTGTATGGTTACCAATGGCGCAATTGGCCTAAGCCTGATGGCACGCATATTGACCAAATTGCACAAGTGGTTGAAAGTATTAAAAAAAATCCAGATTCACGCCGTTTGATTGTTTCTGCTTGGAATGTGGCTGACGTAGACCAGATGAAACTTCCACCTTGTCATGCGTTTTTTCAGTTTTATGTCGCAGATGGCCGCTTGAGTTGTCAGCTTTACCAACGTAGCGCGGACATTTTCTTAGGCGTACCGTTCAACATTGCTTCGTATGCCTTGTTGACCATGATGGTGGCGCAAGTGTGCGATTTACAGTTGGGTGATTTTGTACATACCCTTGGTGATGCACACATTTACACCAATCATATGGAACAAGTGCACGAGCAACTCACGCGTGAACATCGCACGTTGCCACAAATGCACATCAACCCTGAAGTGCGTGATATTTTCAGCTTTAAGTTTGAAGATTTTACGCTGGAAAATTACGACCCACATCCGGCCATCAAAGGTGTTGTTGCGGTTTAACTTATTGCAGTTTAACAGCGCAGCAAAGCAAACTTCGCGCATTGATTTTGTATGCGTAAATCACCTTAAAATACACACTTTTCATCTACAACCTTTTTCGATGCTCTGTAAGCCTTATAAATAAAGGCTCGCAGGGCATTTATTTTTTCTCGGGGAAATTGTTGCCTGTTTTACATGATATGTAGAGGAAAAAAATGCCCCGCTACTTGAGGCAGCGGGGCGGAGGACCTACAATCATCAGGGGGAGGTAATTGCAGGGTAAAACTTAACCAATCAAATGAAAATTACTTCGCTGGTGCTGGCTCAGCAGCCGGTGCAGCGCTTGCAGCTTTATAAGCTGCGTGTTCTTCGGTGGTAATGTCACCATCTTTGTTAGCGTCAATGGCATCAAATACTGAAGCAACGCCTTTGTCTTTAGCGGCTTCTTTCAATGAAATTTTGCCATTGCCATTGGCATCTAATTTTGCAAATTCTGGGTCAGCACTTGCGGCAGCCACAACAACTTTACTGTCAGCCTTTGTTTCCGCCATTGCAGTTTGCGCTGTAATGCCGCTTAAAAGTAAGGTTGCAAATGTCGCGATTGCAACAGTTTTTGAAGTAGAGATTGAAGTATTTAAATTAAACATGGATTGAATTCCTTAGTAATTAAAAAGTTACTGCACTTCTTATATAGCAAGCGCTGTGCCAGTTTAAATTAACTAATTAAATCAATTAGATGCATAGTTTAATGCAAATTCAGGAATGAATTTTTGTCTCAAATAAGCGACAAAAATTAGGGGGTTTTAGTAGGGTGATGATTATTAAGGTTATTTATTGTCGCTGAAAAGCGACGCTCAAATTAAAGCCCATTTAAGCCTTATTCATCAGTCACTTGCGTTTTAAAAAGAGCTGGGTTGATATGGTGGCGGTCTAATATTTTATAGAATTCGGTCCGATTTCTATCTGCAATTCGTGCGGCCTGCGTCACGTTGCCTTGTGTGGCTTTCAGCAGATTGATGAGATACTGCTGTTCAAAGTTTTTGCGTGCTGCATCAAATGTGATGATGCTGGAAATATTATCCTGTAAGGCTCGCTCCACCAAGCCGCTGGTGATGATGGGCGTGGTAGAGAGCACCACTACTTGCTCCATAATGTTCTGTAATTGTCGCACGTTGCCCGGCCAAGGCGCACTAATCAGCAACTCAAAAGCATCCGGTGCAAATCCGTTAATATTCTTATGATATTTTTTATTTAAAACCGCCAAAAAGTGATTGGCTAACAATGGAATATCTTCGCGCCTTTTGGCTAGCGGCGGAATCTCGAGGCTGACAACATTGATGCGGTAGTATAGGTCTTCACGAAAGCGATGTTCCTGCATTTCTAAAATTAGATTTTTGTGAGTTGCACAAATGACGCGAACATTGATGGGCGCTTGCGTGCTTGCGCCAACAGGCCGAATCATACGTTCTTGTAATGCACGCAAAAGTTTGGCTTGGATGCTCATCGGCATGTCGCCAATTTCATCTAAAAACAGCGTGCCGCCATCCGCGGTTTGAAACAACCCTTGATGGTCACGCGTGGCGCCGGTAAACGCGCCTTTTTTATGCCCAAATAGTTCAGATTCCAATAATGCCTCGGGGATGGCCGCGCAATTAATCGCCACAAAAGGCCGTTCACAGCGTGGGCTGGCGTGATGAATGGACTGTGCCAGTAGTTCTTTACCAGTGCCGCTTTCTCCTTGAATTAGCACACTGGCGTCTGATTCCGCCACGAGTTTGGCCTGTGCCAGCAGGCTTTGCATTTGCTGGCTACCACTGATAATGCTGGCACGCCAAGTGTCATTTTCTTGCTGATGGTTAGGGTGATGCGGTGAAACTCTAAGCGCCTGAGCTACTTGTTCTAGTAAGGCTTTGCTTTCAAAAGGTTTCGTTAAAAAGCTAAATACGCCTTTTTGCGTGGCATGTACCGCCTCAGGAATCGAACCATGCGCGGTGAGTAGAATAAATGGAATGGTACTATCGAGCCGATGAATGGCTTCAAACAGGGCAAAGCCATCCATTTCAGGCATGCGTAAATCGCTAATCACCAGTGCAATCGGGTGCATGCCAAATAGCGTAAGCGCTTGTTGAGCAGAGCTAGCTGCAATGACCGGGTAGCCGCTTGCCGTAAGCCGCATTTCAAGTAGCTTTAAAATGTCTGCATCGTCATCAACAATTAAAATTGGATTGGCCATTATTTATGCGCTCATGAGTAGAAAAGGCTATTTTTTGGGAGCAACTTCTCGTTGCCCCATCGATTTTTCAATGTTTTTTAATTCATCAATTTTCTGTTGCGCGGCTTCAAGTTTTTGCTGTGTATTTTCTAGCTTTGTTTGCAATGCTTCTTGTTTTTGTTGCATGGTTTCGAGCTTTTTTTGCTCTTCACGACTGATTTTGCTGGCTTTGTTCACCGCAACAATATAATCAAACAGCAAATTGGCAAAGGCTTGTTGCTCACTGGGTAAAACACTTTCTTGCAGTATTTGCTGCAATTGTGACTGTGCTTTGGCAGAATCAAGAAGGGTGCTGCTTGGTAGGCCGTAAATCAAGACAAGTCGCATGCGTTGCTCAATATCATTAGGCGCTTTAGCGAGCGCTTGTAGGGTATTGCTCAGCACTTGTTTTTGCGCCTCTGCAGTGAAGTTTGAAAAGTCATCGGCAAAGCTCAAGTAATGGCTGACCTGAGGCCTAGAAGTGGTGTTAGATAAACCAGTCAAACTTGGTTTGTTGTCAACTGGTTTGGCAATTTCAACAGGTTTAACTTCAGCAGACTTGAATTCATTTGCCTTAATCCCATTTGGGGTTGCCTCCTGCAGAGAGGCTTGGGTTTTATGATTGTGGTTACTTGGCTTTGTGGCTTGTGAAGTGCAAGCGATCGTCATTATGCATAACACTACCATTGAATTCCATTGTATTTTTTTCATCGATTTGTCACTTCAGTAGGTTGTTCATGGTTGGGTTGCATAGACGATAGTGGAATTCGCACTAAAAAATGCGCGCCTGCGTCTGAGGTAATGTAGCGTAGCTCACCTTGAAGCGCACTGGCTGCTTCTTTTGCAATGAATAAGCCTAAACCGCTACTCGCCACAAGGCTATCACTGGCTTGCTCACCATGATAAAACGGGCTGAACAGATCTTTTTGATTCGCATCAGGTATTCCAGGCCCATTATCTTTAATTGCAATCTCCAAATCATTTTTCGTGCGGGTGGCGTGGATGCTGATTTTGCCATGTTCAGGGGTATATTTCACCGCATTTGAAATTAAATTATCAAGTACAGTGCTCAGCTTTTCAATATCGAGTTGTACTTGCATATCGGGAATCGACTGTTGCACATCAATGTTTTTATGTGCGATGGTGAGCGCATAGGCTTGCAACACTTTCTGAATTACAACGTTAAGCGCTTGTTGTGAAACATTACTTTTTGCAGCATTAAACTGAATTTCAGTGTATTTCAGCAAGTTCTCAATCATCCTTTGTAGCCTTAAACTGCTATCACGCAAAATGGTAACAATCTGATTTTGTTGCGTATTCAGATTACCCGCAACGCCATCATGGAGCAATTCACTGGCCTCACGGATGGCGGTGAGCGGTGTTTTGAGTTCATGCGATGCTTGCTGTAAAAAACGTTGTTTTTGCTGATGCAAATCTTTAAGTGCAATCCGTAACCAATCGAGCCGACTGCCCAATTGCCGTAAATCGCCAGGGCCATTGATGTGTATCACATGCTCGTAATCGCCTTGGCCTAGCTGGTTGATGGCGGCATCCATGCGGCGGATTGGGCGCGCAATCATCCAGGTAATGAGTGCGGCTATAATCAATACCAGCGGAAAAATGGTCAGCATTTGCCAAAACAAGGCTTTTTTTACTTTAGACACGCGAACTTTAAAGGTGACAGCCTCTTGGTCAATCAATGCATTATTGGAGGTGGAAATTTGATTGGCTAAGTTCGTTAATGTGGCAAAATTCAATACCATGCTGTCATCAAAATCTGCTTTATTGTGCTGTGCCTGCGTAATAGATTGAAACAAATCATTTTCTTGCCGCGTAAATGACATCAAATCTGTGTGTTGCGGCAATGCAATGGGTTGTAGCAATAAGATATTGAGTGCGGCACCTAGTCGTTCATGTGCCTGATTAAAGTTGCTTAGCAATACTTGGTCGCGCAATACAAAGTACTGTCGGGCGCTCCGCTCCATCACTGCCAGTTCTTCCAGCATAATTTGGCTTGCACGCGTGGTTTCTACGGCCTGCGACATGTTAAACAGGCTTTGCTGCGTGAGCTTGTTAAATTGTAGGTTGGCGTTGACGAAGGCCGCAATCAGCGGCAGTATGACAAGCGCAAAGCCAATCAACAATAGTTTTAAAAAAGATTTTGGGTAAGTGATTTGCAAATTTGTCGGGTTAATGTTTTAACTTGATAAACGTTATTTTAGCGGCATCTAATGTGTATGAGGCCAGTAAAATGCATGCGACACAAAATACGCAGCAAGCCTAGTATAATACGCCTATGACTGCACTTTCACTCATCGTAGCCCGCGCAAAAAACAATGTGATTGGTTTAAACAACACCTTGCCATGGCATTTGCCTGAAGATTTAAAGCGTTTTCGTGCGCTCACAACTGGCCATCATATCATCATGGGGCGTAAAACTTATGAATCGCTCGGCCGTTTATTACCAAACCGTACCACGGTGATTGTGACACGAAATCCGCATTATCACGTTGAAGGCGCGCTGATTGCCCATTCGCTGGATGCTGCCATTGCACTTTGCAA
>JAKQTB010000101.1 GCA_029569495.1 Pseudomonadota bacterium
ACGCAGTTGAAAAAGAAGAAACATTTGAGTTGCCAGGCGCCGCACGTGATCGCTTTTTAATGGAGCTGGAAATTAACCCTGCGAATGATAGCAATGTACATAAATCACTAACATTTGACACACGTTTTCACGATACGGATAAGTTAATTGAACAAGTCACCGCAAATAATGTTGAATTTGATGCGCTCACACCTTTTGCGCCAGTGATACAAAATTCTGTGACCGCAGGGGCGGCAGTACAGGATTTTGTTGAGCATTTACGCAAGGCTACCCATCGTCCGCAAGATTACGGCATTCAATTACCTGATGTGGAGATGGATGAACTGATGATTGCCGGTATGGGGCCGCGTGGCACCAGTATGCTTGTGCGTGCAGCTAAGGTTTCAGCGTGGTTGGATGGCCGATTAGAGCTTGCGCCTCAGGATGTGGCGGCGGTGTTTCACCAAGTGGTGGCGCACCGGGTGTTTTTTACACCGATTTATGAATTGCAACGCAGTTGGTTGGCAAAGGCTTATACACAAGCAATATTGCATAGCGTGCCGACGCCATAATTTGAATGTTGTAAAATAATGGCACAGCAACCCTTAATTCATTATCACGTGCGTTGGCGTCCTTCTGGGCATCAGCCAGGGGCTAGCCACGGTCTAGTGGCAGGTACGGGGGACCAACTGCGTTCAGTGGTATTGCTCAGAGATAACCCCGACCCGCGCCGCCTAGACTTACGCGCTAGCCTGCGTGATCCTTTTGAAAATATTTGGGTGCGCGATTTTAATCTCAACTCAGCCTTAAAAGTGATTGTGCTGGTCGATACTTCAGCTTCAATGGGTTATGTTGGCAAGGTTAATCGCATGCAGGTTGCACAAGAAATTTCTTCACAGCTTGCGCTTTCGGCCTATCGTTCTGGCGATGCCTTTGGCTTATATGCGGCAAATGAAACAATTAACAAACAATGTATGCTGCCTCCTAAAGCTAACCGTGGTGCATGGCTTTGGGTAAGGCATCACTTTTCTAAAATAAAACCACAGGGTCAGCATGCAGATGGTTTGTTTTCCGTGGTGCCTTATTTGCCGCAAAAACGCTGCTTGGTTTTTTTGGTGTCAGATTTTCGCTGGCAAGCGGGAAAACTTAAATCATTGCTTAAAAAGCTAAGCCATCACGATGTTGTTCCGGTGATGTTGCAAGACCCCACAGAGTTTGATGAACTGCCAAAAAGTGGCATTGCGATTTTACGGGATGCAGAAACAGGGTTAGGCCAATTTGTCTGGATGCGTGAGCATTTACGCACACAGATAGCAGAAATTAGAGCGCAACATATTCGATCAGTTAATGATGCCAGTCGAATGTATGGCAATAAACCATTTGTGGTGCGAGGCGAATTTAGTTCTGCATTATTAACAGAGTATTTTATGGAGCGTAGCGCGTGACTGATAACGAATATTTCAGGCATTTCAGTCCTAATTTTACGGGCTGTAATGTTGTCGCCACAAACCAATCGCCAATCACATTTGGCTTAACGTCAATCAAAAAGTATTTAGATTTTAGGGTGATGTTGTATATTTTTTTAGTCAGCGGCTTATTGTTCGTTGAGCATGCAGGCGCGGCTGAATTAAAAAAAGCAGAACCACTAAGCCCTGCTTTGGCAGCGCCGATAAAAGTGAGTATGCGCACCAATGGTTACACCATTGGCGATTTGATAAACATGCGCGCTGAGATTATGCTCAAAAAAGGGCAAGTATTTGACCCTAACAGTGTGCCGCTTAAGGGGCCCGTTAATAACTGGTTAGATATACGTGAAGTGAAATTTCAATCCAGCCAAAATAAAGACGATAGCAGCAAAATTACGCTTGATTTTACTTGGCAAATTTTCGGAACGGTAGAAATGGCGCAAACAATCTATATTCCGGCCATTGCCCTGCAAACGATTCCGCCAGAAAAAGGCAACACAAAACCTTTAACGCTGACGATTCCAGCGCAAGGTTTTCATTTATCTCCGGTATTGCCCCCTCAAGTTGAAGAAAGAAATCATCGCCCACATGCGTTACCGCTAGGCTTTGATACGCAAACGCCTTTGATCATGGCATTGACTTTACTTGGCCTAGGATTATTGTTTGGTGGTTTTTGGCTTTGGTTGCAAGACAAAATATCGTGGTGGCCGCGAAATCCAGGACCGCTAACTAAACTTGCACGACAACTCAGAACACATCGAGAAGGCTCGTTTAATCCCAACGACTTGCGTACGATTCATAGCGGCTTGGCTGCCAGTGCTGGGCAAAGTTTATATCCAAATACATTGCCGCATTTGTTTGTAAAATGCCCCTATCTGGCGACTGAAAAATTAGCCATTACGCAGTTTTTTGAAGACTCATGGCAAGTGTTTCATGGTAAAAATGCACAAACTAATGCTATTGATGTGAGCACGACCAAGGCTTGGATTCAGCGCGCGGCCATTGCAGAACGTCTAATGCGTCGGCAGTTGCGTAAGCCAAAAGGTAAAGCCGTGCAGTTAAGTAAAAAAGCACACGCTTAATGAACGCGATACATTTTTTAAAACCTGAGTTACTGTGGTTATTGCCAATTGCTTTGTTGCCGTTTGTATCCTACGGAGTAAAACAATTTGCTTTTCCTGGCTTAGAAGACTGGCCAAAAGATTTTATATCAAGCTGTTTGCGTTGGGGCGTACGCGCTTTGGCTGCTTTAACACTTACTGTACTAATGGTGGCAGCGGCAGGGCCTTTTACCGAGGGTGGCACCGTGACGCGCGTGGGTGAGGGTGCAGAAATTGTGGTGGTGCTAGACCGCAGCGGCAGTATGTCAGAGCCTTTGCAAAATTATGATCAAAGTGTCAATGCTAAACCGATTAGTAAAATTGAAGCTTCACGCAAAGTGTTGCTTAAATTTATGGAAGAACGGCCAGCGGACACCTTTGGTGTTGTGGCTTTTAATGCTGCGCCAATCAGCGTTGCACCGCTGTCGGCTGACCGTGAACTGGCCAAAGCTGCAATGTTAAGTGCCGAAGCCAATAGTTCTGGCTTCACCGCGCTTAATCGCGCTTTAGCGATGGGCTTAGATTATTTTAACAATCGTCCATTCACCGCATCGCGCTTGGTAATGTTGGTTTCTGATGGAGATGCTGTCATAGAACCCGCTGACAGAGTCATATTAAAAAATGCATTCAAGCAAACGCGTGCCAAATTAATTTGGGTGTATGTTCATGCGGGCGCTGAAAAAAACATTCTTAGTTCGGTCATTGCGGGGGATAACGAATTTATTCCGCAGGCAGAACTGCAGCAAATCGAAATCAACCAAAATGTGGCCATGAATAAGCTTTTTGAAGAGCTTGAAATTCCCTACCAAGCCTTTGAGGTCAATAGTGAAGCTGGCTTAAAACATGCCGTGGCAGAAATTGCCCGCATGACCAATAAGCCAACGCGTTACGAGTATCGATTGCCACGCCAAGATTATGCTGTGTATTTATATCTGCTCAGTATGTTTTTATTAGGGTCGCTTTTTTGGTTGAAACAGATTGAGATTAAAGCATGGAAAGCGTAATTGCCTTGCCTTTAGCGCTTGATAGTACGCACGCTAGTAAATTGAATGATTGCAGGTAACGATATGAAAATAAGAAATAAATTACGACATAAACTTCTTGATAACTTACCTAAGGCTTTGCTTGGCGTCACCCTGTTATGCTTATTGGCATCCGCTTATTTTTTTAGTTTATGGTGGAAGGCATACCAACTGAATATTGCCTATGAAAACAAAAGCCTGTTAAAGCAGACCTTAAAAAATGATGAATATTTAAAAGCCTACAGTGTAGGCTACTTATTGGCCAGCCAAAATAAGCCGATTGAAGCGCAAAAGGCATTTAACATTGCCGAAGTCTCGCTCAACCCTGAGCTACGTGCGCGCGCTAAGTATGGCATTGCCAATGTGCATTTTGAAGGCGCAATGGCGGCATCCGATGTCGAAAAAGGCGGGTCGCATCGCCGCGCAGTTGAGCGGGTATTGTTGGCGCGTGAAGCCTATAAAGGCGCATTACGACTCAAGCCAGATATGTATGATGCACGCTATAACTTAGAGTTAATAGATAGACTCAGCCCAGAAAAGCGTACTGAGGGCTATGAAAACACGCCTGATGGCACCATTGGTTTGCAGCCCTATCAGCAAAATGGTACCGCGTTGATGAAAGACAATACGCGCAGAGGACTACCTTAACTTTATGCACCATAACTTTAAACACTGGTGGGGACATTTCCTCGTTCATCTGCGTCATGCCATGCAAAATGGCTCAATTTGGTATTTGCTGGCTGGACTGACTTTATTACCGATATGGTTTGAACCGCAAACCCAATTAAAAAGCGTGGTGCAGGATACGCTGTTTGTGATTGACATTAGCGAGAGTATGAATGTGCGCGATGTGGATTTTCCTAAACCGCAAACAGATAGGCTCACGCTAGCCAAACTTGCGGTGCGTGAGGGGATGGCGAGTCTACCATGCGGTTCTAAAGTGTCGGTCGCCTTATTTGCTGGTGATGAGTCTACGGTGTTATTTGAACCATTAGAAGTTTGCCGCCATTTTCCTGCCATTGATCAAGTGGTTTCGGGGCTAGATCGAAGGATGCGCTGGATAGGCGATTCGTGGGTGACCAATGCGCTCACTGCATCCATTACCGAGGCGAAAAAGAGAAACCTTAATTTAGTTTACATTTCAGACGGCGATGAAATGCCAGCCCGCAGTGCGCCCATCGTAACTGATCTTGCCAAATTGCGTGGAAAAATCCATGGCTTGATTTTAGGGGTGGGCGGCGATGCACTACAACCGATTCCACGCCTCAATCAAAAGGATGAAATTGTTGGTTACTGGACCCGTGAAGATGCTGTGCTTGAAGGCAATCACCCTAATTTACTGGCACAGGTGCGCGCTTTAGCACCAGGTGAACGCGCTCCAGAAGGTACGCTAGATGAAGTTACCGAGCATATTTCGTCATTTAATAAGGTGTTTATGCAAGCACTTTCACTTGCTTCAGGTTTTAAACTGGTACGTATCAATACCCCAAAAGATGCCGTGAATGCACTGAATAATGCAGAATTTCAAAAAGAAGCCATGGCCGAGCGCGATGCGCGCTGGATTTTTGCGCTCATTGCGATGGGCTTTGTTGTCGTTGGCTGGTTTTGGCAAAATATTCAACATTTTTTAGTCAAAAGACGTTGGCTAAAAACGAAACAAAAAGTCTAAATCAACCATATTTATTCAGAGTTATTTCCTGAAGCGCCCACTAGAATTCACGTTTTTTCACACTTTATAACGTAGTAATTGTCAGCAGTTTTACATCACGCAATGGCATGCGTTTTTCGTCGATAGAAAATCAATGCCCTGAACGCCTTTGTTTATAAGGCTCTCAGGGCAGGTGAAAAGGGTTGGTTAAAAATTACCCGAGATTTACGAAAAATATACGCATCAATTTCATCAATCGGCAGGGTTAATGTACTGATCAATGCGGTACCGTTTTGTGTCTATTAAACAGAAATAAATTCAGCAATTTCTTGTCATTTCAAAGCATTTATTCTACTCAGCCCATTAATTTTTATGCGGGATAATTTCCTAACGCTAATGTGAAAAGTTGGCATTTGTCATCTGTTGTTATCAACAGATAATGAGTCACGATATTTATATATATGGGACTCTATCATGATGTTTAAAAAGAAGGTGCTAGCTAGCTTATTGCCTTTAGTTTTCGTTAATCCTGCTTTTGCTGAAACCAATGCAGTAGATGAGTTGCAGACTGAAAAAATTACGGTAAAAGGCATTTTGCCTGATAGGCTGGAAGCTGTACCTGGCTCATTTGAAGTAATTGACGAAAAAGAGCTCGAGGTAAGAAGACCTTTCTCAATTAAAGAGGCGCTTAATACCGTGCCTGGCGTGCACATTGTGGCCAATGAAGATCCACAAAGTTTAGGTTTGAATATTGGTGTTCGTGGCATGGATCCTCGCCGTACTGCACGTACGTTATTGATGGAAGATGGCGTACCACTCTTTTTAGCACCATATGGTGACCCAGCTGCGCATTATGCGCCACCGTTATCCCGCGTACAACGGATCGAAGTGGTTAAAGGCTCAGGCCAAGTGCTTTATGGCCCACAAACAGTTGGTGGTATGATTAACTTTGTGACTAAGCCGGTTCCTAAGGACGGGTTTGATGGCAGCGTAGATGTAACAGCTGGCAACAATGATTTTTATGGTTTGCATGCTAATCTAGGCTTCGGCGGTGAGCGTGGTGGCTTTATGATTGATGCGCTTAAAAATCAAGGTGATGGTATTCGTGAACACCATGATTTTGATGTGGAAGAATACACGCTTAAAGGCCAATTAAACCTCACAGATCGTCAAACATTAATCGCAAAAGTAGGCTATTACGAAGAAGATTCACATGTATCTGAAACAGGGATTGGTGAAGTTGATTATGCACGAGATAAATTTCAGGCACCCTCAGGTAAAAATGACTCTTTCTACCACGAGCGAAAATCTGCCCAATTACAGCATATTTTCCAGTTTGATGATAAAACCAAACTTTCAACACAGGCTTATTATGTTGATGCGTTCCGTTCATCGTTCCGTCAAACGGATGCACCTGGTAGCTGGGAAGAGCATGATGACGGTATAACTGTATTGGAACGATGTGATAACGGGCCAGGCGTAGGGTTCACCGAAGCGGATGCTGCAAATTGTGGCGGACGTCACCGCCCAAGAAGCTATAACTATTGGGGTGTGGAGCCACGGTTAGACTTTAGCCATAACTTGTTTGGCATAGAAAATGACACCGTCATTGGCTTTCGCTATCATGAAGAAGATATCTCTCGCAATCAATATCGAGGTAATACCGCACCTTTCCAAAGCTTATCTTTTGCAAAAGCGAATTCAGTGGTGAGAGAGGATGTACAAATTGATGTAGAAGCTAAATCTTACTACGCACAAAATACATTTCATGTTGGCGATTGGTCGATAACACCCGGTTTGCGGTATGAAGATATGCAAATTAAAACCGATGTACGTCGTGCTGGCGGCCTAGCGGTCAACAAGAAGGTAACCAATAACCAAACAGAGCTGTTACCTGGCTTAGGGGTGGCTTGGAATGGTATCGACAACACCACTTTGTTTGCAGGCGTGCATAAAGGTTTTGCGCCGCCTCGCCCAGACCGTGACCTAGATCCAGCAAAACTGAATGCGCTGGGTATTGATAAAACCAGCCCAGAAAAAAGTACTAACTGGGAGTTAGGCGTACGTTCTAAGTATTTTAAAGGGGTTAGTTACGAATCAACTTTGTTCCATACAAAGTTTGATGATGTGGTCGTGAATTCAGGTGGTGGTACCTTTGAAAATGCGGGTGAGTCGGCCATGTCAGGGTTAGAATTTGCGGGTCGTGTTGACTTCGGTACAATTTATAACACTGCGCATAATGTCTATTTGCTGGGTTCATATACTAACTTATTTACCGCCAAGTTTAAAAAAGATGCACCAAACGAGGGTGTTATCA
>JAKQTB010000113.1 GCA_029569495.1 Pseudomonadota bacterium
CCATGACCTTTTTTGCGAACTTGCACTTCGTAGCTGACGAAATTTTCGTTTTCACGTTTTCTGATAGTTGCCATTTTTATTTAACGGTGTGGGTTTAGTGTGGGATTAATTATATAATAATCCTGTAAACCGCGCTAATTAAGGATAGTGCAAGAGACTTAAAATCTCTCGATCGTAAGGTCGTGCCGGTTCGATTCCGGCCCCGGGCACCATAAATCAACACATCAAGAAAACAAAACTTTTTATCCCAGCCATAAAGCTGTTTAGGCCAGACTTAGTCGCTAAATATCGTAGGTTACAATGGTTTGGTCATCAAAAAACTTTGCTTGATTCTTTCCAGTTTTTTTCGCTAAATACATTGCGCTATCGGCATTTGTGACGAGCGTTTTTTCATTCGTTCCATGTTGCGGATAGATGGCTACACCTATACTGGCCGACACTTGTAAGTTTCTGAGTTTTAAGTCGATAATCTGCGAAGTGTCGTTGGATTTCACGATTTCGATGGGTTTAACGGCAGAATCCAGCAGCTTGTCGGTGATTTTATGAACATCTGATTCGCTCTCAATGTTAGAGATTAAAATCACAAATTCATCTCCACCTAAGCGAGCAACCGTATCAGTCTCACGCACGCAGGAAAGAAGCCGCTGGGCGGTTTTTTTTAGCACCATGTCACCCACTTTATGCCCATGCTGGTCGTTGATTTCTTTAAATAAATCAAGGTCTATAAACAACACCGCAAGCATTTTTTTGCTGCGTTTGGCGCTTGCGAGCGCCAGTTTTAGTCGGTCGTTAAATAATTTTCTGTTAGGTAGATTGGTGAGCGCGTCTAAATGCGCAAGGTTACTATGTTTGTGCTCATTGCGTTTGCGTTCCGTAATGTCCACATGCGTGCCAACCATACGCAGTGGATTGCCTGCTTTATCGCGCTCTACCACCATGCCGCGTGAAAGCACCCATTTCACACTGTTATCTTTGCAGATCACGCGATGCTCGTGAATGTACTTTTCAATTTTCCCGATTAGGTGGTTATTAACGGCTTCTTTTTTTGATGCGAGGTCATCAGGATGAATGCGATCGTACCAGTTTTGTAAATTTGCATTGATTTCATCCACATTAAACCCAAACATTTCTTGATAACTGTTTGAAAAGCGCGCTTGGTTATTTTGAATATCCCAATCCCAAACGCCATCACCGGTACTTTCCAAGGCGAACTTCCAAAGCGCTTCATTTCTTTTCACTTTCAGTGCGTAGGCAAAACTCAAGCCTGTCACGGTGAGCAGGGTAATGAAAATACCAATCATGAGGTAAGCGTTTATATTGAAATGCATTTTTATTCTTTTTTAAAAGTGCAATAGCCGATATTTTATGAGGGACTAATTTGCATCGCTTTCAGGTCATTAATAATTTGCTGTGAGTGTTTTGACGTATTCACGCTTGTATACACTTTAACTACTTTTCCAGTAGGGTTAATGAGAAAAGTATACCGTTTGGCAATTTTTAACACAACAAAGTTACTCAATGCATAATAACTCTCAGCGACTTTGCCGTCAGTATCGGCCAAAAGTGGAAAAGGCAGATGATATTTCTTGGCAAAGTTCGCATGAGACTCACTGCTATCAACACTGACGCCCACAACCTTTGCGCCTAGCTTTTCAAGTTGCACGAAATCATCTCTAAATTGGCAGGCTTCTTCGGTACAACCTGGCGTGTCATCTTTGGGGTAAAAGTAAAGAATTAAATATTTTCCTTCATAATCAGTTAGTTGGTGCGTTTTTCCGTTTGCATCTATTAATAAAAAAGGCGGTGCATTTTGGCCAAGCTGTAGTGTTTTTGGCACAGTCGAATAGCTACGATAACCAATAACGGCGATAATTAACACGACTACATAAAATAATAATTTAAGTGTCATCAGTGTAATTGCTTTGCGATAATAAAAAATGAATGAGGTAAAAAGTACAAGCTGATGCATATGTTAGCACCATTTGATTTTGCTCACTATTGCAATTTTGGTTGTGCTAGCGGTATTAAACACGCAAGCTAACTGCGTTGAAATATGAGAAAATACGCCCTTCATTAGCCCCCGTAGCTCAGTGGATAGAGCATCCCCCTCCTAAGGGGAGGGTCACACGTTCGATTCGTGTCGGGGGCACCAAATTCAAGCACAACCTTTTTCGATGCTCTGGATGCCTTTATTTACAAGGCTTCCAGAGCATTAATTTTTCCTCGGAGATTAATTGCCTATTATTTAGGCAAAAATTAACTGCAATTTTTACAAAATAACTACGCTTTTTTGGCTTCTAGTTTTTCCCACTGGGCGAGCAGGCTTTCAAGTTCGAGGTCGATGCTGTTGAGTCTGGATTGCAATGTTTTTACCAGAGTGGCTTGCGTTTTATAAAGTTCGCTGTCGGCAAGCTGGGTGTTGATTGTGGTTTGTTCTGCTTCTAATTGCTCAACTTTAAGCGGAATTTCATCGAGCTCTTTTTGTTCTTTAAAGCTCAGCTTTGAAGCTGATTTTGGAGGCGTTTCTGTGGCTTGGCTTTTTGTCTTATTAGCCGTAGCCTCCGCTTTTTTATCCACTGCCTTTTGATCTAATTGGCGTTGTTGCGTGAATCGTTGCCAGTCGTCATAGCCGCCACCAAATTCGGTGAGCTTGCCATCGCCTTCAAACGCAATCACTTGCGTGACAGTGTTTTCTAAAAAGGCGCGATCATGGCTGACTAAAAACAGCGTGCCAGTAAATTCTTGCAGTAAGCTTTCTAAGAGTTCAAGCGTGTCAATGTCCAAGTCATTGGTGGGTTCATCCAACACCAAAACATTCGCAGGGCGGGCGAATAGGCGGGCAAGCAGCAGGCGATTGCGCTCACCACCAGAAAGCGATTTGACGGGAGAGCGCGAGCGTTGTGGCGGGAATAAAAAGTCTTCTAAATAACTGATAACGTGTTTGCGCTCGTTGCCGATTTCGACAAAATCAGAGCCCGGGCTAATGGTGTCGGCTAATGTGGCCTCTTCATTAAGTTGTTCGCGCATTTGGTCAAAATAGGCTACGTTAATTTTTGTGCCGCGTTCGATACTACCGCTATCAGGTTCTATCTCACCTAAAATGAGTTTGAGTAAGGTGGTTTTGCCAATGCCGTTGGGGCCAAGCAAGCCAATTTTATCGCCGCGTAAAATCCGCGTACTGAAGTTCTTAATAAGGACTCTGTCGCCGTATGATTTTGAAACATTGTCGAGTTCCGCCACTAGCTTGCCACTGCGTTCACCCGCATCAATATTGAGCTTTACATTGCCTTGGCGCTCGCGGCGCGCGGCGCGCTCAAGGCGCAGGGCTTCTAGCCGACGTACGCGGCCTTCATTGCGGGTGCGGCGCGCTTTTATGCCTTGGCGTATCCACACTTCTTCTTGCGCCAGCACTTTATCAAATTTAGCGGCGTGGGTCTCTTCCACCGCGATGAGTTCTTCTTTTTTTGCCTGATATTGCGTAAAGTTGCCGATAAAGTCGGTGAGTTTGCCACGGTCTAGCTCGGTGATGCGCGTGGCCAGACTATCCAAAAAACGCCGGTCATGCGTGATAAACAGCACACTACCGTTAAAGCCCAACAGTAAATTTTCAAGCCACTCTATGGCTTCTAAATCCAAGTGGTTGGTGGGTTCGTCCAGCAATAATACTTCGGGTTCAGCGACCAGCGCACGACCCAGCGCCACACGTTTGCGCCAACCGCCAGAAAGCGTAGAAATCAGCGCATCTGCATCCAAATTTAAGCGACTCAATACGGTTTCAACGCGCGATTGCGCTGCCCAGCCGTTTTGCGCATCCATTTCATGCTGTAAGTGCTGCATGTTGGTCATCAGTGCTTCAATATCTGCGTCAGGCATGCCCATGTCATGGGTGACTTGATGATAGTCAATGATGGTTTGTTGCAGGGTACCCAATCCTTCTGCTACCGCTTCAAACACAGTGTGCGTGGTGTCAAGCTCAGGTTCTTGCGGCACATAGACAACACGCGCATTGGGGGCACGCCACACGGTGCCTTCATCTAGTTTAATGGTGCCGGCAATGGCTTTTAATAAGCTTGATTTACCTGCTCCATTGCGGCCAATCAAGCCCACGCGCTCTCCAGCATCTAGCTGAAATGCGGCGTGGTCGAGTAGGGCGTGGTGGCCAAAGGCTAAGGAGGCGTTATCTAGGGTAATGTAGGGCATGTTGGTTTTCTGGTTGGATTTACAGGAGTGCAATGGATTCGACTAAAGCATTGGTCATGAGTAATAGTCATTAGCAATGATCTTTAAATACAGCGTATTCACGCAATCAATTGCGTTTCTTTTGATTTAAGCGCGCATTATACCAAGCGCGGGTCAACTAATGTGTTTTTAAGTGCCGCTTCAAATTGCTGGATGTCTACAGGTTTGCCGTATAAAAACCCTTGATAAGCTTTGCAGCCGATGTCCATGAGCAGTTGCTGTTGTTCTTTTGTTTCAACGCCTTCGGCAATCACTTCCAAATCGAGACTATTCGCCATGGCGATAATGGTGCTGACGATGGCCTTGTCACTGTTATCTGTAAAAATGTCACGTACAAATGATTGATCAATCTTCAGCTGGCTTAAGGGCAGCCGTTTGAGATATTGCAGTGATGAATAGCCTGTACCAAAATCATCGAGAGAGAATAGTACGCCAATCTCTTTCAGCGCGTTCATGGTGGCAATGGTGCCTTCAAAATCTTCCAGTAAGATACTTTCAGTGAGTTCCAATTTGAGTTTGGTGGGGTCAATGCCATGCTGCTCGACCGCTGTTTTGACTTGCGTGGTAAAGTCATTTTGACGGAACTGTTTAGCGCTCACGTTCACAGATAAGATTAAATCTTGCGTTAATGCCATATTTTGCCAAAGTTTAAGTTGCGCGCAGGCAGCGTTTAACACCCACTGGCCGATTGGCAAAATGAGGCCGGTTTCTTCAGCAAGCGGAATAAAGTGCAAGGGCGGAATGAGCCCACGTTCATGATGCAACCAGCGTACCAAGCCTTCCACGCCAATAGGCTCGCCATCACTATTGACCTGAATCTGAAAATAAAGTCTAAGCTGTTGTTTTTCTATTACTTTTCTAAGCTCACGTTCTAGGCTCACGCGTGCATGAATGGCTTGCTGCATTTGTGGGTCATAAAAGCGTAGCGTGTTGCGGCCAGCTTTTTTAGCCTGATACATCGCAATGTCAGCATGCTTGAGCAACTCTTCCTGTGTTTCTGTATGGTCACTAAAGAGTGCTGCGCCAATACTGGGTGTGCTGTGGTGTTCGTGTGTGCCTAGTTGGTAAGGCTTGTTAAGCGCGGCAAGAATTTTTGTGCCGATGGCTTCAACTTGTGTGGCAGCTTCTATGGCTTTTTCACTTAAGTTTTCGAGTAAAACCACATATTCATCCCCGCCTAATCGCGCTACGGTGTCGTCTTCACGCACGCAAGCGGTCAAGCGGTTTGCAACCTCTTTTAATAACATGTCGCCGACATCATGGCCTAGCGTGTCGTTTAGCGATTTAAAGTGGTCAAGGTCAAGAAAGATCAATGCGCCATCGCGGCCACTACGGTTATGGGCAACGAGTGCGTGGCTTAGTCTATCGAGCAGTAAGCGTCGGTTTGCAAGGCCCGTGAGTGGGTCGTAAAACGCTAAGAATTGAATTTCTTGGGCAGTGGTTTTTTCTTTGGTGATATCAACCAGCGTGGTGACATAGTTCGTGATGGCACCCTGACTATTTTTTACTGCTGTAATCGATAATAGGCCAGGGTAAACGTCACCATTTTTACGCATGCTGTATATTTCGCCTTTCCATGCGCCATTCGCGTCAACACCTTTCCAAATAGCCTTATAAAAACTGGCCTCGTGTTGATTTGAACGCAATGGTAATGCGGTGTGACCGATGACTTCTTCTGCAGCGTAACCCGTAATGGCCGTGAACGCTTTGTTTACGCGTAAGATCACTTTGTTAACGTCCGACACCATCATGCTTTCTTGTGCGTCAAACGCGATTGCTGAAATACGAAGGTCGTGTTCGATGGTTTTACGCTCAGTAATATCCGTATGCGTGCCTATCATGCGCAAAGGTTTGCTATTGGCATCTCGGTTAACAATGACCCCTTTGTCTAATATCCACAAGTATTGCCCGTTTTTACTTAGCATGCGATATTCAATGGTGTAAGTCGTGGTTCTGCCAGTGAGATATTCGCTGATCGCCTGCATGACTTCAGCAATGTCTTCAGTATGCACGAGTTTTTTCCATGCCTCGCGTGTGGGCTCAATTTCTTCCTCAGCAAACCCCAAAATACTTTTCCAACGTGTTGAATATTGCACTTCGTTGGTTTGAATGTTCCAGTCCCACATACCGTCGCCCGTGCCTTCTACAGCGAACTTCCAGCGGAACTCACTTTCACTCAAGCGGCTTTCAAATTGTTTTCGCTCTGTAATGTCACGCGAAAGCACAATAAAGCGTGGGTGGTCAAAATCAGAATTGGTTTTTTTGGCCACAGATAACTCAAACCAGAATGTGCCTATGGGCGTTTTTCTTAAGTATTGCATGCCGCGCGACCAACCCTTTTGATTGGCTTCTTTGAGTGCAGCCATCACAATGGCGGCCGCGTGCTGTGGCAGCATTTGCGGTACAGTTCTGCCAATGAGTTCTTTCACTGGCGCAGTCAGTAATTTTTCATCGGGTGTGTGTACGGCATAATATTGGCCGTTTAAGTCTAGATCAAAAAGAATATCTGGGAGTGCGTCAAGGGTGGATTTAATCTGGCCGGCCATTTCATCAAACTCATGCGACACTTGTGCAATTTCATCATTGCCCTTTAAGTTTGTTCGTGCGCTCAAATCGCCAAGGCTATAGCGGCGTAAGGTGTTCGCCAGCACTTTGATGCGTGAAATAATCTGCCGCTGTACGGCAATTTCAATGAGGCTGCCGATGAGTAAGCCAATCGCCAGTATGAGCGCGGTGAGCGTGTAAAACAGTTGTTGCATCGGTTTGAGTATTTCATCTTGCGGAACAAGCCTAAAGTAATGCCAACCCACCACAGGCAACACCATGCTGGTGGCTAAGTATTGGCGGCCTTGTATAGTGACTTTTTTATCATAAGCACTGGCTGTAGCGGTACTGGCATTCAAAAGTTCAGACAGCGCTGGTTCATTAGCTAAATGTGTTTGAATAGCTTGCGGATTCGTCTGGAGTAAGGTTTGCCAAGGGCCAGCCTCAATAAAATGGCGCTCGGCATCAAGTAAAAAACGTAGTTCACCTGGAAAGTGTTCATGTTTTTGAAAAATTGAAAGCGAGTCAACATTGAGGCCAATATCGCGGCCGATGGTGCCAATCCAACGGCCGTTGATGTCAAGCGGTAATATTGCACTAATAATCCAGCTTTTGGTTACCGGGTCTTGGGTGGGGGATGTCCAGCGTACTTCGCGTTTAGGGTTGATAGCGGGGTCGCCTAAAGTCATCCACGGTGTTTTAGTATAGTCGGTATCAGCCGCCATCAGCATCGTAAAATCAGGGTATAAATGGTCAAATATGATTTCAGTTCTATCATGGGTCAGCACCCAAATATTTCCTGTGGGCGTGGTGATGCTACTACCAAACGCATCTAAGACCTGCTTGGTACGAAAGTGCAGTCTTTTTTGGTGAATATCCATGGATGCATCAGGCGGTAAAAATAGCCCTGATTCTTCTTTACCGTTAAATGTTGCGCGTTTGTTGCGCCAAGCACCATCTGGATGGCGCTCTATAATGGCATCAAAAGCGGCTTCTTCACCCGCTAAAGGCGGTGCGGATAATGTGTTTGTGAGGGTTTTAGATAAAGACTGCAGGCCTATTTCATAGCTTTGCACTTTTTGTGTATTGGCCATCACCAGTGCGCTGGTTTCAGCAACTTGTGTTGCTGCTTCGCCCGCGAGCAAGTTATGCGCTACGTAAAAATAGATACCCGTTGCGGCTGGAATCGTCACCAGCGCAACGCTGGAGGCAACAATGAGCATGAGCTTGCGGCCAATATTCATAGGCTATTTCTAGAATAGACGAATTAAAAAAACTATTATATAAGCGAATATAATGCGTTGCGTAATTTTTCTAACGTCTAGCATTAAATTGTCCAGTATTAAATTGTCAATTCAAAAAAACAGTCATTTAGCCTTTGCCGAGCATGGCGCGAATGTTGGCCATTTTAGATTTACCAAAGTCTTTGCTGGCTTCCGGGTCTTTATTGAAGGGGTTGCCAAAATGGCGCACATCATCTTTGGGGATTTCGGCAATAAAACGGCTGGGTTCACACATTTCCATTTCACCTGCACGTTTTCGCTTTTTGCACCATGAAATATTCAATGATTTTTGCGCACGCGTAATGCCCACATACATCAGGCGGCGTTCTTCTTCAATACGGCTGGGGTCAGCGGTAGCGGCATCCACGCTTTCGCGATGCGGTAAAATGCCTTCTTCAACACCAATTAAGAATACATGACCAAACTCCAGGCCTTTGGCGGCGTGCAGCGTTGAGAGTTTCACAGCGTCCGTCTCGCCGTTTTCACGGCCTTCTAGCATGCTCATGAGCGACACCATTTGCGTGAGTTCAAGTAGATTTTTGCCCTCCGCTTCATTGCCAAATTCAGTATTTGCTTCACCTTTTTTGGTCAACCAGCCAATAAAATCTATCACATTGGCCCATTTCGCCTCGGCGGCACGCGGTTCGTCAGTGTCATACAAAAAGGCTTCATACTGAATACTGGTGAGCAGGTCGTTCAGTACGTCCCCTGCCGGATCACGCACTGCACGGGCTTGTATTTTTTGAATGTAAGTACAAAAGTTGAGCAAATCATCTAACTGTTTGTGGCCAATCTCGCTTTGAAAGTCTCCTTCAAAGGCGGCGGCAAAGAGCGAAATTTTATGCGCACTCGCATATTCGCCCAGTCGCTCAAGCGTGGTGTTGCCGATGCCTTTTTTGGGTGTGGTGGCTGCGCGAATAAACGCCGGGTCGTCATCTTCGTTGGCAATCAGGCGCAAGTAGCTGATTAAATCTTTGATTTCAGTTTTATCAAAAAAAGACTGGCCGCCTGAAATGGTATAAGGAATTTTTTGATTTCGTAAGTGCTGCTCAAAAATGCGCGCTTGGTGATTGCCACGGTACAAAATCGCGTAATCCATAAACTTGGTGCGATGTTCAAATTTGTGTGCCTGTAGTTTCATCACTACGCTTTCAGCTTCGTGCTCTTCACTCATCGTGGCGGTGACTTGCAGCATGTCACCTGTGCCTAAGTCACTCCAAAGTTTTTTCTCAAACAACTTGGGATTATTGCTAATCACTTGGTTAGCAGCACGTAAAATGCGCACGGTTGAACGGTAATTCTGCTCGAGTTTTATCACCTTGAGCTTGCTGAAATCTTCGGTCAGCTGGCGTAAGTTTTCTACATCCGCGCCGCGCCAGCCGTAAATCGCCTGATCATCATCACCCACCGCAGTAAACTGGCCGCGCACACCGGTAAGCATTTTTACCAGCTTGTATTGGCAGGCATTGGTGTCTTGGTATTCATCAATCAATAAATATTGCAGTTTGCGCTGCCATTTATTTAAAGCTTCATCATGCTGTTCAAAAAGCTCAACGGGTAATTTAATTAAATCATCAAAATCAACGGCTTGGTAAGCTTTTAGGGTTTGCTGGTAAATTTGATACACTTTGGCGGCGGCGTGCGTCAATTCTTCATCGGCGGTGGCTTTGGCTTGGTCCGGGTTGATAAAAGCATTTTTCCAGCTAGAAATCTGCCATTGTGTTTTGCGTAGCAATTGCTTATCGGTGGTTGCCAATACGTCGCTTAAAATCTTAAAACTGTCAGACGAATCTAAAATTGAAAACTGTGGCTTGTAACCAAGTAGCGCAGCCTCAGCGCGCAGCATTTGCAGCCCGAGCGAGTGAAACGTGGCAATGGTTAGCCCTTTAATACTTTTGCCTTGCATCAGTTTACTCACGCGCTCGCGCATTTCAAGCGCGGCTTTATTGGTAAACGTAATCGCTGCGATTTCTTTAGGGCTGTAGCCTGCTTCGTCAATCAAATAGCTGATTTTTTGCGTAATTACGCGTGTTTTGCCACTGCCAGCGCCAGCCAGCACCAGCAAAGGACCATCCAGATATTTAACAGCCTCGCGTTGCGGCGAGTTAAGAGAGTTGAGCATGCGTGATTTGTTTGGGAATGATCTTAAAAAGGGATTTCGAGCGTGAATTTCAACACGCGATTTTAGCGTTTTAAGTTAAAACTAGCTATCAAAAACTTAAGCACTTAAGTAAAAGGTCAGGTTATTTGTTCATGTTTTTTTTGTTAAATTTTTTGTTAAATTTTAATGGAAAATGCTGCTTTTTATATCACAACCTTTTTCGATGCTCTGGAAGCCTTATAAATAAAGGTTTCCAGAGCATTATTTTTTTCTCGGGAGAATTGTGCATGTTTTTTGCGATTTTTTTTGACTTGTATTTATGCGAGATGCATGGCTAAAAGCATGCCATAATTGTGGTCTTGATATAAAAAAATAAAGCAGGGTGCGATGCGTTCAACGCGATCAACCAAAGCCAGTGCCGCCATTGATCGGCTAAAAAACAGAAGTGGCAACACGCAATATTCAATGACCTTGCACCAAGGCGCATTATTTAGTTTGTGCGTGGCAGGTGAGGCCACCCGTTTATGTGAACCTATGCCTTTGGACGATTTTGTGGCCTTTGTAAATGCCTATGGCCCGCAAACCCCTAAGCGCGTGAGCGCGTTGGATATTGCGTTTAACAAGCAGTTGGTTAAAAAATAGCGCCATGCACAATTTGATGCATTTAAAACTGCGGTAACTTACCTGCGTATTAACAAAATTTAACAAATCAGACCGGCAACCCGTTTAAAATCACCCTATATATTTCACCTATTGATGCGCTAGTAAAAAACGCATTGCGAGCAAAACTTCAAACTTATGATGAATGACAGTATTCACAAAACGGCTTCTGGCAACGTTGTTTATTTAGAACTGGTTGATTTTTCAGATAAAACTGATGCTGAACAAATTGACCTCAAAAGTAAATTTAATGCACTGGTAAAAGTGGCCCTTAAAGTGCCGCAAACACACACACGTATTGTGACAGATACGGTTGAGGGCGTTATCGTGACCACTTTGGGCGCACCAGAGGAAGTGTTGCAAATTGCCGCCAACATGCAAAATATCGTCCATCAATATAACATTCGGACGACTGCGCCAGTATTGGTGGGCTTTGCGCTGCATTCTGGGCAGGTGCAAATCGTCAACGACATTCACGACCAGCCGCAGGTGCTGGGCGACGCCATCAAATTGGTGCAACGTATTGCCAGTTTTGCACAGCCAAATGAAATATTGGCCACACAAGCGTTTGTGGCGGCGACAGCGCATTTGATGCAGGGGGAAACCAATGTCATTGATTATGCAGGTATTCTAAACGAGCGGCATGATTTAGGTCTGCCACTCTATGCCATGCATTTTACAGAAAGTCTGGCCGCGTTAAATAAGGCATTTGCGCTACAAGGGCCAGCGCCAATAGTTGATATTAAACATGAAAATACAGAACCGCCTATTGAAGTATTGTCTGAATTCAAAGGTGTTCATTGGCCCTATGCCTTGAGTGGCATACTGATTTTGGTTGGTTTATATGCGTTAGTGCAAACGCTGGCCATACCGAATGAACCGACCATTACCATGACAAGCGCTGAAATAATAGAACCACCAGCACCTGTAGCGGTGAAGCAACCTGAAGTTAAACAGCCAACAGTGTTTGACCCTTATGGATTATTACCAAATGAAACGATAGAGGAATTACCAGCACCTCAGCAGAAATCTGAGGAAGTGGTTGCGCCTGTAATCAAACCTGAAAAAACCATCCGCGCGGTATCGCAAATCGCTGATGAAGAATCAGAAAAGTTAGCCAGAAAAGTGTTTGCTGAGCAACTGAAATTAGAGGCGCAAAGTCAGGCCAAAACTGAATCGGCACCCGTGGTTGAGCAAAATAAATTACCCGAAGTGACGTTGTCAGCCACTGATACAAAAGCTGAGGCAGCAGAAGCCGCTAAAACAAGTGAATTGCCACCTAAAGAGGAATACGTGAAACAGCCAGAAGACGTGGCGCCAAAAGTAGAGCATCAACAGCAAACAAGAGATAACGAGAAATCTGGCTGGGGAGTTTTTACGGGTGGCCTAAAAAAAGGCCAAGTGCGCACTTGTTCGCAAGGTGAAATTGCCCTTGGGCAGTGCCGCTAATTTTCAAAAATTTCGCACATTTTAGTGCTGTTTAGTCGGCATTTGTTTCGTCAGGCGCTTCATTTTCGGTTGTTTCTGCCTCATTGACGGCTTGAGTGCTTTGCATCATTGCGCTTCTGCTTTCAGGCGTTTCTAATGTTACACGGCCAATCGCGCCACTGCGGTAATCTGTCAAAAAAGCCACAGCCGTTTTTTCCATGTCATACAGGCCGTCATGACGTTTGTAAGAGCGCCTTCTGGCGATGGCTTCCAATAAATCCACGCCATCCATTTTTAGTACATCCAACATGGCACCTTGATGCTTCATGGTGTCGAGCTTGTAGCGCGCGTTCAGTAGCGCTGGGTACGTGAGCAACAAATTATTGGCCAAAAATAATGCCACATCTTCATCAATCACCGCGTTGCGGCCAATAGCGTGGCTGGCGGCCAGCATGTAACCATCGGATTCATATTGAATTTTTGGCCACATCATGCCAGGCGTGTCGGTGATGCTCATGGTGTCACTTAAATCAAATCGTTGCTGGCTTTTGGTCACTGCCGGTTCGTCGCCCACTTTCGCCACACGGCGATTGAGTAGGGCGTTCATCAAGGTTGATTTGCCCACATTGGGAATGCCCATAATCAGCATGCGCAAGGGTTTTAAATGCGTGCCGCGATGCGGTGCCAGCCCCAAGCAGAGTTTAGGGATTTTATTGGCTTCACCTGCCTTTTTACATGAAAGGGCAACCGCTTTGGTATTGGGTTGCTTGTTATAGTAGTTCAGCCAGGCTTGCGTTGCTTTGGGGTCAGCTAAATCAGATTTGTTTAGAATTTTTAGCTGTGGGCGCTGACGAAACAACCGCATTTCATCAATCATTGGGTTATGGCTGGCTACTGGCACGCGCGCGTCAAGCACTTCAATCACCACATCGGTGAATTCCATGGTTTCTTCCGCCTTTTTGCGGGCTTGGGTCATGTGTCCCGGATACCATTGAATGGCCATATTGAAACCTTAAAAATTGGCCGCGAGTATACGTAGTGCTACGTTTAGTGGTGCGGCTTGATTGTTAAAATGCGTGAATACGGCATTTTAACATTTTTGAGCAACGTTATTTTTGATAAATTCACTCAGCTAGAAATGAGTGCAGTTTAAGGCCTGCCGAGGCTGCAACTAAATTGTGAAAATACGGTGCAGCCAAGTCAGTCGTGTTCGCGATGTTTGCGCCATTCCCGTTTTTTTTGTTTATAAGCTTCACGCATCGCTTTGCGTTCATCATGGTTCATGTCTTTGTAGCGTTCACGAACCATTTCTTTTTGTTCAGGCGGTAGGTTTTTCCAGCGTTCGCGCAATGCCTTGCGTTCATCAGAAGGCAGTTTTTTAAACGC
>JAKQTB010000119.1 GCA_029569495.1 Pseudomonadota bacterium
AATTGCTGCTAAATCTTCTAGCGTGTCAATTTCATGCGCCCATGGTAACTCGTGGTTAGCAAGGAGCTTGGTTGAGTAATCAATAATTTTTTTAAACAGTTGCATTGCGATACCTTTTTTCTCTATATTTGAATCTTACGATTCGGTATTTTTTGATGCTTTAACGAAAGCTTTGGTTAGCTAACTGCAAATAGTGTGCCAATTCTAAATTGGCATTGTGTTTTAAGCTTGATGGCAGGCTAATGTTGCCTTGCATGGCGCCAAATATGGCGGATAACCTAGAGTGGGTGCTTAAGAGCTCAGGCAGTGTGCGTTAAATAAAATCGTAATTACTTTTTAGCGATATTTATTGGCATGATAAAATATCGACATCTTTGACAAAAAACACTTCATATGACCGTTCGTACCCGTTTTGCCCCTAGTCCCACTGGTTTTCTTCATATAGGCGGTGCTCGCACCGCGTTATTTTCATGGGCGTTTGCCAAAAAGCATGGCGGAACATTTATTTTACGTATTGAAGATACGGACGTTGCGCGTAGCACCCCTGAAGCCGTTCAAGCGATTTTGGATGGTATGCAATGGCTTGGTTTAGATTACGATGAAGGTCCGTATTACCAAATGCAACGTATGGAGAGATACAAGCAGGTTATTCAAACAATGCTGGATGCTGGCAGTGCCTATTACTGTTATTCCAGTCGCGAAGAGCTAGAAGCGTTACGTGAGCAGCAAATGGCTAATAAGCAAAAGCCGCGTTACGATGGTAAATGGCGGCCAGAAGCAGGCAAAACACTGCCAACACCCCCCAAAGATATTCAACCGGTGATTCGCTTTAAAAACCCGGTGGATGGTGTTGTGGTGTGGGATGATTTGGTGAAAGGCCGCATTGAAATTGCCAATAGTGAGCTGGATGATTTAATTATTGCACGTGCGGATGGCACACCGACCTATAATTTTTGTGTGGTAGTGGATGACAGCGATATGGGGATTACGCAAGTCATTCGGGGCGATGATCACGTCAACAATACCCCACGCCAAATCAACATGTTGAAAGCGCTGGCTGAAATTGACACAGCCATTCAGCTACCGCAATACGCGCATTTATCCATGATTTTGGGCAGTGATGGGCAAAAGCTTTCTAAGCGACACGGTGCGGTAAGCGTCATGCAGTATCACGAAGACGGTTATTTACCTGAAGCAGTATTAAACTACTTGGCGCGACTGGGCTGGAGTCATGGCGATGACGAAGTGTTCTCAATGGCGCAATTTTGTGATTGGTTTGATTTAAACCACATTACGGCATCAGCCGCGCAATTTAATACAGAAAAATTAAACTGGTTAAATAATCACTATATCAAATTGGCTGATTTAACTGAATTGGCTAAAGATATTGCTGCACGCTTGGCGCAACAAGGCGTTCATGTAACGGCAACGCCAAATTTAACAGATGCAATTTCGCTGTATCGTGATCGTGCGAATACCTTAAATGAACTCGCTCAGAGTGTTGCCTATTTTTATAGCAAACCTCAAGTAGATGCTGAAGCTAAAGCCAAGCATGTGACAGAAGATATATTGTCAGTACTTGCTGGTTTGACCGCCCAACTTGCTGAAGTGGAGTGGACGACTGAGGCGATTCATGCGCTGATAGCGCAGACCGTGGCGAGCCATGCGTTAAAGTTTCCAAAGGTCGCGATGCCGCTTCGTGTGTTAATTACTGGTGGAGCGCAGTCGCCTAGTATTGATGCAATCATGGCAATATTAGGGCGCGATGAGACCATTGCGCGATTGTCATCTTAAGGATGGATTTAATTTTAAGCACGCCAAAAAATAAATACGAAGTGCCATTGAAAGCGTGAAGTGATGGCACCATAATATAACTGCGATGCGTATTTCTTGAAACAGGTAAGGGTGACAAAAATTTTTACCAAACAGAACGAAACTGGTTGTTCTACGTCTCAATAAGAGTAACATCTACACTGTAGCGCAAGCTATAACCATTTAATTTAACTCCAAGTAATAGGAGAAAGTCATGAACCAAAAAGGGCAAATGTTACAAGACCCATTTCTAAACGCATTACGCAAAGAGCATGTCGCTGTTTCTATCTACCTTGTAAATGGTATTAAGTTGCAAGGTCAGGTGGATTCATTCGATCAGTATGTCATTTTGCTCAAGAACACCGTGACGCAAATGGTGTACAAACATGCAATTTCCACGATTGTCCCTGCGCGCATGGTCAATATTGGCTTATCTGAAGATAATGCCTAAGTGGTAGCAAATAAATTTAAAGATTGGGTTTAATTAACCTTGAAAGATTTATTTGAAAGGCCAAGTGGCTTTGAAGCTGCAATTTTGGTGAGCGTTGATTTTGGTGATCATGATTACGAAGAAAGCCTAAATGAACTCCGTCAACTCAGTATGACGGCTGGTTTGGCTATTCGAGGCACAATAGAATCAAAGCGCAATGTGCCTGATGCTAAATATTTTATCGGTTCGGGCAAAGCCGATGAATTAAAGCTGATGATGCAGGCTAGTGAAGCAAATATTGCTGTCTTCAACCATGACCTGTCACCATCCCAGCAACGCAATCTTGAGCGCTTGCTTGAAGCCCGCGTGGTGGATAGAACCGGCTTGATTCTTGATATTTTCAGTCAACGTGCGCAAAGCCATGAAGGTAAGCTACAGGTCGAGCTCGCGCAACTTGAGCACTTATCGACGCGCTTAGTACGTGGCTGGACCCATCTCGAACGTCAAAAAGGCGGTATTGGGGTGCGCGGTGGTCCGGGTGAAACGCAGTTGGAACTCGATCGTCGGATGTTGCGCGTTCGCGTAAAACAACTACGTGAAAAACTCATAAAACTTAAAGCGCAGCGTGGCATGCAGCGACGTGCACGTAAGCGGTCAAGCGTCATGACGGTGTCGTTGGTTGGTTACACCAATGCAGGCAAATCAACGCTATTTAATCGCCTCACAAAAGCAGATATTTATGTGGCAGACCAGTTGTTTGCAACACTGGATACCACCACGCATAAGATTTTTATACCGGATTGTGGCTCAGTGGTTATTTCAGATACGGTTGGTTTTATTAAACATTTACCACATGCCCTAGTTGAAGCGTTCGGCGCTACTTTGGAAGAAGCGGCGCAGGCAGATTTGTTGCTTCATGTGGTCGATACTGCGAGTAGTAACCGTGATGAGCAAATAGCACAAGTCAATAAAGTACTGTTAGAAATTGGCGCGGCCAATGTACCGCAAATTTTGATACATAATCAAATTGATCGCGTGGGGCTATTGCCAGAAATAACGCGCGATGAATATGGTAGAATTAACACCATTCATGTCTCTGCTAAAACTGGAGAAGGAATGGATTTATTACGCTTGGCGATGGCAGAACACTACCAATTTTTGCAGAGAAAAAACACAGAAGAAAGTGCGTACGTGTGACTTTAGTTTTAGGTTGGTTTACGCAACAAACTTTGAAAAAGAACATTGGTTTGAATTTAGAATTTTGAATTAAGAATATCGTTGGTTGGTGTGTAGATATTGCTTGGCACTGAAATAAATTAAGTTTGTTTTTATGGAGTTTTGAATGATTAAATTTCCTGGATGGAAAGCACAAAATAACGAAGGTCCCCCAGACCTAGACCAAGTCATGCGCGATTTAAGCCGTAAAATCAATGGCTTATTTGGCGGCGGTGGCAATGGCAATCAATCCAACGGCCAATCCAGAATACCAAAAGGCGGCAATGTGAGTGTGCCTGTATTGCCGATTTTAGCTATTTTGTTACTGATTTGGTTGGCAAGCGGCTTTTACTTGGTGGATTCTGGCTCAAAGGGCGTGGTACAGCGCTTTGGTAAAATGGCGGAAGATACGACCGAGCCAGGGCCTCGCTGGCACCTACCGTATCCAATTGAAAAAGTAACAGTGGTTAATATGGAGCAAGTGCGTCGGTTAGAAGTGGGTTATCGTAGCAGCGGTGAAGGCAGCGGCATCAAAGTGAAGCAGCCTAAAGAAGCATTGATGCTCACCGAAGATGAAAACATCATAGATTTGCAGTTTGCTGTGCAATATAACCTAAAAAATGCGACCGATTATTTGTTTAACAACCGTTCAACAGATGATGCTGTGATGTCTGCTGCAGAAACAGCTATTCGTGAGATTGTGGGTAAAAATAAATTAGATGATTTGCTGCAAAAAGGCATTCAAGATACCTCAGACAGGATGCAGGCAATTTTAGACAGCTATAAAACAGGGGTCAAAATCATCAGCGTGTCATTACAAAGCGCACAACCGCCAGAGCAAGTGCAAGAAGCGTTTGAAGACGTTAACCGCGCCAATCAGGACAATCAACGTCAAATTAACGAAGGCCAAGCTTATGCGAATGATGTCATTCCAAAAGCGCGTGGTACGGCTTCAAGATTACTTGCAGAAGCTGCTGGTTACAAACTTAAAATTGAAAGCGAAGCCAAGGGTAACGCAAGCCGATTTGACCAAATCTTGGCGCAATACAACAATGCACCCGAGGTGACTCGTCAACGTCTGTTTTTAGATGCACAAGAGCAAATATTATCTAGTGTAAGTAAAGTGGTGATTGATCAAAAAGCAGGTAGCCTGATGTACCTTCCGCTTGATAAACTCATGAGCGCTGACAATGCTGTACCACAACAATCTCAATCAATGCAGTCTTTAAACCCACAAGCGGCAGTGGCGCCTGAAGCTGCCGCAACGGCAGATCGTACGAGAGATGCATTTCGTAGCCGTGATAGAGAAGGACGATAGGGATTCGCTATGAAAAATTTAACAAATATATTGGTAACAGCTTTAGTTGCACTGTTGTTTTTGATGACCTCGGCTTATACGGTTGATCAAGCTCAATTTGTAGTGGTAAAACGTCTGGGTGAAATTGTCTCAGTAAAAAAATCACCAGGGCTGTATTTTAAAGTACCTTTTATTGATGACATTAAGCGCTTTGATAACCGTATTGTGACTCTAGATTGGGAGCAGCCAGCTAAATTTATTACCAGTGAGAATAAATATATGCTGGTAGATTCTTTTGTAAAGTGGCGCATTATTGACCCTGCTAAATACTATGTTTCAGTTAAAGAGGGCGGTGAGACTGCTGCTGAAGATAGGCTTTCTAAAGTGGTGAATGCTGGTTTGCGTAGTGAGTTTGGTAAACGTACCGTCAGAGAAGTGATTGCAGGCGAGCGTGAAGTGATTATGAAAAACTTGCGCAAATCCGCTGATACTGAGGCACGTCAGATCGGCATTGAAGTGGTGGATGTTCGTTTGAAACGTGTGGATTACTCAGAAGATATCAGCAAATCGGTTTATGATCGTATGATTGCCGAGCGGAAACGCTTAGCCAACCAATTGCGCTCAGAAGGTTCAGCCGCATCTGAGAAAATCCGTGCCGATGCAGATAAACAGCGTGAAGTGATTATTGCCGAAGCATATCGTGAAGCACAAAAAACCAAAGGTGAGGGTGATGCTAAAGCTGGTGAGATATACAATCAATCATATAGCCGTAATCCTGAGTTCTACGCGTTTTACCGTAGCCAGGAAGCCTATAAAAATAGCTTCAAGAATAAAAGTGATGTCATGGTGTTAGATCCAAATTCCGACTTCTTTAAATATATGCGAAACCCTGCGAAGAAATAAGCTTGGTTTAAATTTCAAAGATTTCTCAAGTGAAGAGTACATTTTTATTGGCGTTAGGGTTGATGCTGGTGCTAGAAGGATTGATGCCTTTATTGTTACCACAAGCATGGCGTGATACTTTTAAACGGTTGATAGAATTTAAAGATGGGCAATTACGCTTTGTCGGATTAATGTCGGTGGTAAGCGGATTACTTATCATATGGTTAAGTAAATAAAGTATTAAGTAGATAAAAATGCGTAATTGGTTACTCCCGGAATACCTAGAAGACGTGCTCCCTGCTGAGGCTGCACGCATAGAAGCACTACGTAGAACCTTGCTCGATTTATTTAAAGTGCATGGCTACCAGTACGTAATTCCGCCGATGATGGAATACATGGAATCACTCATCACCGGCGCGGGACACGATTTAGACTTGGCCACGTTTAAAGTGGTTGATCAACTTAGCGGCCGGTTGATGGGTGTGCGTGCTGATATGACGCCGCAAGCTGCACGTATTGATGCGCATTTGTTAAATCATCAGGGTGTGACAAGGCTATGTTATGCAGGTAGTGTATTGCGTACTAAACCAGATGGTTTAGCCCAAACGCGTGAACCGTTGCAAGTTGGCGCAGAGTTATATGGCCATGCAGGCGTTGAAAGCGATATTGAAATTCAGCGGCTACTCATTAAAGCACTACATGCCATTCATATTGATGGTATTCACATCGATTTTAGCCATGTGGGTATTTTTGAAAGCTTGGTGCAAGCAGGCAATATTGATGCAAATCTCGAGCAAGCTTTATATCAAGCACTCCAAAGTAAAGACCAATCTGCTGTGGCTGAATTAGCCAAAGGGCTGGATGGCAAGATTAAAGAGTCACTTATTCATTTAACAACGCTTAATGGCGATAGGCGCGTGCTGGAACAGGCCGCGCGCGTGCTTCCGAACACACCTGCAATTCAGACCGCATTGCAAAGTTTGGCTCAAATTAGTCAGGCCTTAGTGCCTTTAAACGTTTCCGTTGGCTTTGATTTAAGCGAATTACGTGGCTATCATTACCACAGCGGTGTTGTATTTGCAGCTTATGCGCAAGGCTACAAGGGACCGCTGGCTTTGGGCGGTCGGTATGATGAAGTAGGCGTTGCCTTTGGGCGTGCGCGACCTGCAACTGGATTTAGTCTAGATTTGCGCGGTGTTGCGACAGCTTTGTCACCGGCAACCCTACCTAAAGCCATCCTGGCACCATCAGAAATGAATGTCGATTTAGCCGCTAAAATTGACACCTTAAGAGACAGTGGTGAAATTGTCATTCAAGCATTACCAGATGCCGTCAATAACGTGATAGAACTCAATTGTGACAGAGAGCTGGTATTGTGCGCGGGCGAATGGGTGATTGAGTTTATCAATTAAATCAATAGTTAATTTTCATACAAAATAAGTAACATATTATGGCCAAAAATTCAGTAGCAAAAAATGTAGTCGTCATTGGTACGCAATGGGGCGATGAAGGTAAAGGTAAAATCGTTGATTGGTTGACTGACCATGCGCAAGGTGTGGTGCGTTTTCAAGGCGGGCATAATGCTGGACACACTTTGGTTGTAGGCCAAGGTGATGCGCAACGTGTTTACAAGCTCAATCTCGTGCCTTCTGGAATTGTGCGCTCTGGCATTAATTGTTATATCGGCAATGGCGTGGTGCTAGACGCAGGTCATTTGTTAAATGAAATTGCAGCGCTGGAAAAAGATGGACTAGAAGTTAAAAGCCGCTTAAAAGTAAGCTCTGGCTGCCCGCTTATTTTAAGCCACCATATTGCGCTGGATACTGCGCGTGAAGCTAAGCGTGCCGTGAAAATCGGAACGACGGGTAAGGGCATTGGCCCCACTTATGAAGACAAAGTGTCGCGCCGTGCATTGCGTGTGTACGACTTATTCTACCCTTCGCGATTTGCAGAAAAATTACGCGAAGTAATGGACTATCATAATTTTGTTCTAACAAACTACTTGGGCGCAAAAGCGGTTGATTTTAATCAGCAATATGATGCGAGCATGCAGCATGCGGTTGCCCTAAAGCCGATGATTTCTGATATTTCGGTTGATTTATATGCGGCCAATGCACGTGGTGATAATTTACTGTTTGAAGGCGCTCAAGGCGCGCTGTTAGATATTGACCACGGTACTTATCCGTATGTGACATCTAGCAACTGTATTGCAGGACAAGCTTCTGCAGGCACCGGCGTGGGTGCAAATATGCTGCATTACGTATTAGGAATTACAAAAGCGTATACGACCCGTGTGGGCGGCGGCCCTTTTCCAAGCGAATTAGATATTGATACGGCAGGCGCACCTGGCACGCAAATGTCTGTTAAAGGCCAAGAAATTGGTACCGTGACAAAACGCAAGCGCCGTTGTGGCTGGTTTGATGCTGCCGCACTGCGTCGCTCTGCCATGATTAACGGCTTAACAGGGTTATGTATTACCAAGCTTGATGTGCTTGACGGCATTAAAGAACTCAATATCTGTGTAGGTTACGAGTTAGATGGCAAAAAAATCGATGTTCTGCCGATTGGTGCAGACGATGTGGCTGGTTGCAAGCCGATTTATGAAACAGTTGCAGGCTGGACAGAAAACACTTTTGGCGTTAAAACTTGGGATGGTTTACCTAAAAATGCCCAACATTATCTTAAACGGTTAGAAGCCCTTTGTGGTGTTAAAGTTGCAATTGTTTCAACGGGCCCTGAGCGCGATGAAACGATCGTGATTGAGCACCCGTTTGCATAATTTTTTGGCTCATTGCAACGACTAAACTGGGTAAATATGCTCGAACAACGCTTAGCATGGGCAATAACAGGTTCTGGGCATTTTTTAAGTGAATCGTTAGCGCTGCTTGCGCAACTGAAAAATGTGGACGTTTTTTTGAGCAGAGCTGCGGCTGAAATCATCAAACAATATGGCTATCAGGCGCAGTTAGACGCGATGGGCCACAAAATCTATCAAGATAAAACGGCCAGCAGTGTACCTGTGGAATTGTTTTATGAAGGTAAATATCACACTTTAGTGGTTGCGCCTGCCACATCCAACACTATTGCAAAAATGGCGTATGGTTTTTCTGATTCTTTAGTCACCAATCTTTATGCCCAAGCGGGAAAAACACGTGTGCCAAGTATTATTTTTGCCTGCGACACGGTGCCAGAATCTGAAGATTTTTCACTGGAATCTGTGGCACCACGCGACAATATCGTCAAAGTTTTTCCGCGTAAAATTGACTTGGAAAACGTTGCAAAATTAGCCACGTTTGAGCACACAAAAATCGCCGAGAGTTTTTCATGCCTCCAGGAGGCTTTATTTACAAGGCTTGCAGAGGTGCGCTCAAGGGTTGATACAAAAAATGCCTGAAAATTTACTTTTTTTAACAGGTAAATTAGCCGAAAAAAGTCTACATAAAGTACTCAAAGAAGTGCAATCTAATCCAAACACACCAGCCTTTAAATATCGGGTTGAGCAAATCGGTGTTTCAGTTGCCGCATTGATGACGCCAGAAATGGTGGCGCGTCGTCTGAAAACGACTGGTGACGCCAATAAAATGATTTTGCCCGGGCTTTGCCAAGGTGATTTAAGCCAATTGCATCGCCAGTTTGGTATTCCTGCTGAGCGTGGCCCTAATGACTTGAAAGATTTGCCGCAATATTTTGGGCAACAAGGTATTGCAACAGATTTAAGCCAATATAGCACGCAGATTTTTGCTGAAATTGTAGATGCGCCTGACTTGAGCATAGAACAAATTCTGGTAAAAGCGCAACGTTTTCAGGTGCAAGGTGCAAATGTGATTGATTTGGGTTGTTTGCCCAACCGGCCTTTTTTGCACCTCACAGAAGCGATATGTGCGTTAAAGTCAGCAGGTTTTAAAGTCAGTGTCGATTCAATCAACCCAGAAGAACTTCTCGCGGCTGGAAATGCCGGTGCGGATTATTTATTAAGCCTCACTGAAAAAACTTTATGGATTGCTGATGAAGTGCGGTCTACTCCCGTATTGATTCCCGCCAAGCAGGGTAGTCTTGCTTCACTTTATCGCGCGATAGAACACTGTTTAAAACGAAATCGCGCGTTTATTGCCGACCCAATTTTAGATCCGATTCACTTCGGTTTAACTGATTCGATTGTGCGCTACCACAAACTTCGGAAAAAATACCCTGACATTGCAATATTGATGGGGGTTGGCAATGTTACCGAACTCACCGACGCTGATACCACAGGCATTAACGCGATGCTGTTTGGCATCATCAGTGAGCTCAATATTAATACTGTGTTGGCGACTTCAGTGAGCCCACACGCTATCAATGCCATTGCTGAAGCTGACATTGCGCGGCGCGTGATGCATGCAGCCAAACAAGATAATCGTCTACCACGCGGTTACAGTGATGGTTTACTTGGTTTGCATGATAGGCGACCATTTCCCTACCATACAGACGAGATTGCCGAGCTTGCAATGCAAATTAAAGACCCGAGTTTTAGGGTGATGGTGAGCGAGGCGGGCGTGCATATTTATAACCGCGATGGCATCCAGGTTGCGGTGGATCCTTTTAATTTTTACCCAAAGCTTGGCGTGGAAAATGACGCTTCTCACGCATTTTATTTAGGGGTTGAGCTTGCGCGCGCGCAAATTGCCTGGCAACTCAATAAACGTTATGTGCAAGATGAAGCG
>JAKQTB010000137.1 GCA_029569495.1 Pseudomonadota bacterium
AGCAATGCACACTGAGTTATCCAGTTGATGCATGCGGTTGATGTATAAACGTACTTTAAGTGGCATTGTAAACCTCTTTAATTTTTCAATTTTTTAGTTTGAAGGTTAGAATCTCATTGAAATATGAACAATTGATGAATAAAAAATGAAGTTATCTTGAAGCTGAAAGTGGTTTGTTTCAAAGTGGATTGTAAGTAAGTCATTGATCATTGAAGTAGAACTAATTTCATGTGAAGTTGCAATGAATAAAGGATTACAAGTGGAATATACAAAACTCGGTCAATCCGCATTAAATGTCTCTAAAGTTTGTTTGGGCACGATGACCTTTGGCGACCAAAATACCCAAGCAGAAGCGCATGCGCAGCTTGATTATGCAATTTCTCAGGGGATTAATTTTATTGATACGGCAGAAATGTATCCTGTGCCGCCCAAAGCTGAAACGTTTACCCGCACTGAAACCATCATCGGGCATTGGTTAAAACATCAAGTGCGCGACAAAATTATTTTAGGCAGTAAAGTGGCCGGGCGAAACCGTGGTTTAAATTGGATTCGCGGTGGTGATGATTCATTGACACGCGCGAATATCCGCAACGCCCTGCACGATTCATTAAAGCGTCTGCAAACGGACTACATCGATTTATACCAATTGCACTGGCCTGAGCGCAATGTGCCATTATTTGGGCAATATCAATTTGATCCAAAGCTAGAATTAGATGCACAGGGCAACCAAAAGGATTGGGTAAGTATTCATACGCAGTTAGAAACGTTAGCCGAACTGATTCAAGAGGGAAAAGTGCGTGCTATCGGGCTAAGTAACGAGCAGCCATGGGGTGTGATGGAGTTTTTGCGTATCAGCAAAGAATACAATCTGCCGCGCATTGCCACTTTACAAAACAGTTATCATTTAATGAACCGTAGTATTGATTTTGGCTTGAGTGAAGTTTTGTATCGTGAAAATGTCAGCTTGCTAGCCTATTCTCCGCTAGCATTTGGACACTTAACGGGCAAGTATGTTGATAACCCGCAAACCCAAGGTCGGGTGACGATGTTTCTAGGCTATGCCCAACGCTACACTAAACAGAATGTTTCCCCAGCCAGTGCTGCTTACGCTAAACTAGCGCGAGCGCATGGCTTAACGCCAACCCAGCTTGCCTTAAGTTTTGTTTACCATCGCTGGTGTGTTGCCAGTACCATTATTGGCGCAACCAGTATGTTACAGCTTAAGGAGAATATCGGCGCGTGGCAAATTAAGCTGTCTGCTGAAGTACTTCAAGAAATAGAGCATTTACACCTGATGATGACTAACCCCGCACCTTAGGGCGCTATCAGCACCTTCAAACTTTACAATCGTAAAAATTACATTGGAACAAACGATGAACCGAACCCCGTTATGGGTAAGTGTGCTTTTATTTATTTTTTCAACAACTGCACAAGCGCAATTGATGGGCACGAATGTTGAAGCGGCGGTTGCCTATTGTAAAACAACCTTTTCAGAGACCACACAAGCAGATGAGCGTCTATCATGCTTTGATAATATTCAGTTAACAGCTGACGTAGAGCAAGCCAGTGCGGCTAAGAAGGCCGATACACAGGATTGCAAAAACGCATCTGATAAGCCATGTCGCTATCTCGATAGAAAATGGCGTTTAAGTAGTAGCGAAAGTAAAGATTTAACCGACCTTGAAACGCACGGGCTGAATTATCTTGTGGTCACTAAAACATCCAACCCTAACCATATTGCCAGTTCGCCAAGACACCTTGATGGAATTGATCGTGATTTAGACAACCAAGATTTAAAGTTTCAGGTGAGTTTTAAAACAGAGTTGATGCGCAGTATTCCTTTTGTACGCGACTTACCCTATGTGGATACCTCTAGAATTTGGGCGGCCTACACGCAACAATCTTATTGGCAGGTGTTTGATAGCAAAAATTCACGGCCGATGCGTGAGCATAATTTTTCCCCGGAGATAATTTTATCCTTAGGCTTAAAGGCGCCTGAAGGAGAGGTGCAACACGCTCTGTTACCTCGCATGGTGAATTTAGGATTTATACATGAATCCAACGGTCGTTCCATGCCTGTTTCACGAAGCTGGAATCGACTTTATATTGAGTCAGCGTGGGAGGTAAATGACAATATCAGCTTGTCAGTACGGCCATGGTGGCGCGTTTACGAGTCGGGTCGAAATGATGATAATCCAGATATTGACAAATTTATCGGCTATGGCGATGTGAAATTACACTGGGATCAACTATTTAAAAATGTATCGGCTAACTTGTTGTTCCGTAATAATTTTCGTAGTGATAATAAAGCCTATACAAAGCTCGATTTACAGTATCAACCGTTCGACCGTGACAACATTAAATTGCATTTGATGTTATCAGATGGTTATGGCGAGTCGTTAATTGATTATAATCACGCACAAACGGTGTTTGGCTTTGGTGTTTCTATTGGTGAGTAATAGACACGCCGTATTTTTAATGGCTGGCATGCGTGAAAAGTAATTTTTTGATGAAGCGTAATCAATAGAAAGTGACTATGAGTAACCTCCCTAACTGCCCAAAGTGCAATTCAGCATACACTTATGAAGATGGTGACCAATACATTTGCCCAGAATGTGCGCATGAGTGGCCAAAAAACGCCGTCGCTGACAGTGGAGAAGATGCAAAAGTCGTGCGTGATGCCAATGGCAATGTATTACAAGATGGCGACAGCATTACCGTGATTAAAGACCTGAAAGTCAAAGGTTCATCATTGGTCGTTAAAGTGGGCACTAAAGTAAAAAATATTCGTCTGGTGGAGGGTGATCATGACATTGATTGCAAAATCGACGGCATTGGTGCGATGAAATTGAAATCAGAGTTTGTGAAAAAAGCCTAACTATTTCATATGGTTAGGCTTGCGAATGAAAGCAATCGCGCTTGTTAGCGGTTATCTGAATAC
>JAKQTB010000139.1 GCA_029569495.1 Pseudomonadota bacterium
CATTGCGTGATGTGCTGGGTACAGTGGGTAGAATTTTTGCGGGTAAAAAACCAGTTTCAGGCTTTACGGCACCTTCTGACGACCCAATGCAGCATTCTTGTCAGCAAAACTTTACATTGCTTACAACAGATGGCTATTGGAATGGCCCTGCAGGACTGAAAGTGGATGGTAGCGCTATTAATAACCAAGATGCTACTCCTACCCCATTTCCTAAACGTGAAGGAAATGTGACTACCACTGGCGGTAGTCACACGAATACCTTAGCTGATGTGGCGGCATATTACTACAACACCGATATTCGCAACGCCATCGCTTTTGGCCCCGCATCTTGTAGTGGCGGGCCAGATAAAGACGGCAATATTAATAATGTATGTGACGATAGCAATATCGATACCAGCAAAGCTACACAACGTATGACAACCTTTACGCTAGGCTTAGGTGTAGACGGTCAGTTAAATTCTGTTGGATATAAAACTGGTGGCTCTGTCGATTTTAATGGCTTGAAGGCTGGTACCGTAAGGTGGCCATCGCCAGGACCAGACAATGGTGACACAAGCTTTACACAAGCCGAACGTGCTACTGTGGACGATTTATGGCACGCTGCAATCAATGGCGCAGAAGATGATAAGAGCCAGTATTTTAGTGCAAAAAATCCGCAAGAGGTGATTTCTGGAGTGCGTAGCGCACTGGCAACACTCGGCGATATAAAAGGCACAGGTTCTACTACCTCGCTAAGTAATGTTTCACCGACCGCAGGCGACAATTATGCCTTTAGTGCAAGGTATACCACAGGTAGTTGGACAGGTAACCTATTTGCCCGCACGATTGATGGTTTTGGTATTTTAAGTGCAAATGCATTGTGGTGTGTTGAGTCTGAGAGTAGCGTCACCCCACCATGCAACCCTGACGCTACAACAGGGTTAGCGGCTAAAATTAATGCAGATAACCGAGTGGTCTACTTCAATAATGCCGGCGCTTTAAGCACATTTGATTATTCTCTGCTAGGGGCTAAACAGGTTCACTTTCAAGCTGGTAACGTCAGTGGACTTAGTCAGTGGGCGACTTTCAACGCTACACAAAAAGCGCAAGCTGTTGGTGCAAATTTGGTGAACTTCTTGCGTGGAAAAAATGACTTTGAAGAGAGCGCACCTGTAACTGACGATAGGTTATATCGCACGCGTGATAGAAAACTGGGTGATATTATTGATTCAGACCCAGTTTTTGTGGGTAAATCTAAATATGAATTTTTAGATGCCGGCTACAGTGCCTTCGTAACTTCAACTGCATCTAGAGATAGAACTGTTTTTGTTGGCGCTAACGATGGCATGTTGCATGCGTTTAATGCAGATACAGGCGAAGAACGCTGGGCGTATGTGCCGACAGCCGTGATGCCAAATATGTGGAAATTGGCAGATACCAATTACAGAAATATTCATACCAACTTTGTGAATGCCAAGATGACTGTGGCAGACATTTTTGTTGGCGGTGCATGGAAGACAATTCTCGTGAGCGGATTAGGCCAAGGTGGAAAATCATATTTTGCACTGGATATTACTGACCCATCAGCGCCAGCGTTACTTTGGGAGTTTGACTCAACCACAGAACCAAATTTAGGCTTTACTTATGGCAAGCCTGTGGTGACCAAGAAAATGGATGGTAATTGGGTTGTGCTGGTAACGTCAGGTTACAACAATACTGCAGACGGCAAAGGCAGGTTATTTGTACTGGACGCAGCCACCGGAACTAAATTGGTGGGCATCTCTACGGGCGAAGGAAGCAGCACAAACCCTAGTGGGCTAGCACACATTTCAGCTTTTGCCAGCAACCCAACTAAAAACAGTCAGGCGCAATATGTATATGGAGGAGATCTTTTCGGTAATTTATACCGCTTTGATATAGACGACAGAGCTAGCAATCCAAATGCTAATACCGTACTTAAACTTACACAATTTTCTATTGGTGGTGATCCGCAGCCAATTACTGTTGCGCCTACGTTGAGTGAAATAAACGGAAAACGTACAGTTTTTGTAGGTACAGGCAAATATATTGAATCTAGTGATTTGCTCCCTGCAAATTATAGGCAACAAAGCTTATATGCCTTTACCGACTACGGTATTACTTCAACGTTGTCTGGCGCGGCACTGCGCGCCTTAATGGAACCACAGACGATCTCTGGTGGTAGTGGTACAAGAACAAGCTCTGGTAACAGCCCTGATTGGGTTGCCAAAATCGGCTGGTATGCTGATTTACCCAGCAGCGCATCAACTGGTGAACGTGAAAATGTTGAAGCGACTATCATTTCAGGTAAGTTATTTGTTCCAACGCTTATTCCACCTACAGGCACATGTGATGTAAGTGGTAAGGCATGGACAAATATCTTTGATTTCAAAACCGGGGCATTAACGTCATCTACTGAGTCGGCTTCACCAATTGCCGGATTGTATTTTGTCTTCACTAATCCAACGGACGATAAAGTGGCTGTTGGTACTGATTTTGCAGATGGAAGACCACAAAATACTGATTTGACTGGCCTTGATGCAGGCGGGAATACTGTTTATAAACCTCATCGCGAAGATCTGCTTGGAACCAACGGTGCGTTTGTTGGAAACAGGGCAATATGGAGAGAGTTAGTGGAGTAAATGCTTTAAACTAGACTAAAAGCCACGGTAAAGTCAAACTTACCGTGGCTTTTTTCTGCCTAAGTGTTGTTGGCGAGTATTTTAGTTATTCAGAGTTATAACTGAATATCCGGTTTGTTGGAAATTAGAGAAGTGAAATAACGCGCAGTAAAAACACAATTAAGATTGTGGAGTGTAAATACTGACGGCATTTTCTTCAATAACAAGGCCATTATTAAGTGTTTTTCGAATTTTGATAGGTAAATATTGGTAATCAATAGCAAGCCAAATTTCTGTTTTTATCTGGCCAAGGCTGTTAATTAGCAAATGGATGGTTTTTAGTTCACCGATGTTAGATGTGATGACCTCTTCACCTAATGATGTATAGGTGATGCTTTGCGAATTTTCGCCGTTAGTAACCGTAATTTCCCCATTGTTTTTTGGTGGCGCAAACATAAACTGATACATAAAGCTTAATAAATCCTGCGTATCAGCATTTAATGGCTCAGTCTTTTCACTCTTACTATCTTGCAATAGTAAAGCGCCATCAGGCCAAAAAAACCTAGCACTTTTCGCTTTGCTCGGTTCGTTCGAATAATGGCTGGAGTAGTAACTCGGAACCAAGCCATTTTCCGTCACTATGCCTTCACTTGTTTGCCTCAAGATGTTTAAGTTGAGTGCAGTTGGCCTATTGGTTTGAATTGTGCTGATTAATGTATATGTCTGATTATTATCTAGATTAAATATAGTACGGCCAATGCCAGATGAATGTAATTCATTGTTTTGGGTAATCTCGAATTCGGTTTCGACGTATTTGTATGGTTGAGTTGCATTTACCTTAGTTGCTTCAATCAATTCTTGCTCAGCACTATTCAGAGGTTCGTTGGAAATAGCTGCATGGTCAGTGATATCAATGATTTCCTGCTCATTCGATAGGGCTTCTTGCAGCGCTGGAATAGGTGTGGTCTCAGTTGGCATGAGTGGATCTTCATGTAGTTCTAGCGATTTTTCAACAATTTCCGTAATTTCATTCGCTACAGCTAAAGGTGGTTGGGTTTGTAACGGTTTTGGAATATTCAATGAGGATGTGGATGTTTCAAGGTTTGGTTTGGATGAGGTTTTTTGCTTTGATTGCACATTGGCTAAACGAACATTAAGCGTTTGTTGATTATTTGTTTGTTTAGGAAAACTAAAATAAAACTTAGAAAATAATAAAAAGTGAAATAACAAGGAAACAACAAGAGCAAAGATAAGTACCTTGTTTTTTGAGAATAAAGATTTTATGGACTGGGTAATATTTGACATGTGATATCAGTATTGCACTTTTAGTTATTACTGGGCTTAACATTGATGAGTTTAGCAGTTATCAAGCCATTGATTAACCCAAAAAATAACGCGGCTGTTGCAAATATTGGAATTAAATAACTAATCCCCGCATGCGGTATTAGCCATAATCGCACGATAATCAGTTGCCCTGCAATATGCCCAAAAGCTGCCAAAATACTCAGGCTTACAGGGCCGAAATGACGACTAGGCAAGTGGGCGGCCAACCATAAAACAACTAAACTAACGACTGCCCCGCCAAGACTTAAACTGAAAGCGGGGGATAAAAATTGACCTAATAGTAAACTGCTTGCGAAAACCCGCAGTATGCTGACCCAGGCAGCAGTTGCGAAGCCGTACCGATATAACACAAATAGAGTAATGATGTTGGCGATACCTGGCTTTACACCGGGTAAGGGGGATGGAATTACTGCCTCTATCATGTGTAGCGCAATGGCAAAAGCCGCAAGCTTGGCAACTTGGTGGTCTTCAACCGTGGTTTGAATGTGTTTAACGTTCAATTTATATGGAAATCAATTAGTAGTTAAGTGAGTCATAAGGTTTGGTTTCACCAATTAATTCTAGGCTAATCTGGTTAGGTAAACAAATGGCGGCTTGCCCTGCTCGGTTTAGCCAGCCTTGATGGACGCAATATTGGTTGTGACACGGCGATTTTGAAAATCTTGCGCGGCCATTCGAAATGTGAATGGTGTTGACGCCAATTGGCCCTTTGACTTGTACTTCACGGGCTTGGTTTAAACTGTAAGTGCCGATGATTTTTTCACCCTGCCGAATTTGCACTTTTGCTGCCTGTTCGTTAGACCACAGCGTGTTGAATAACCATATGATGCCTATGATGCTCATCAGGATGAGTATGCTATCACCTAGGCGCAGGTATTTTGTTAGCTGGTTATTCAAACGTAGAAAATTGCACATCAGGTTGCTGCCAATGCAGGTTTTTTGCCAATTTTTTTGAAATCAAAATGTTTGATTTCTCATCAATGACCATCAAGTACTCAATGCCAAATTTTTTTGCCATTTGGTTTTTATTTTCAGGTGACGCAATAAAAATGGGCTTGGTGGCAACGTCAGATAATACGCCCGCTTGTATTTGATGCGCTGATTGTGGCGGTATTAGCACGGTGACAGATTGTGTATGTTGCACGGGATAACCGGTTCGCGGGTCGATGATATGGCAATAACGTTGCTTTTCTTTAAAAAAATAACGCTGATAATCGCCTGATGTACCGATTGCCCATCCATCGGCTAAATCCAGCGTGGCAATGGCCGTTGGCGCGCGCGGGTGCTGTATGCCAACCCGCCAAGGTTTTTGGCCATGTTGACCTAACGCAATAATATTGCCGCCGATATTCACGAGCGCGTGTTTTATTTTTTCTTGGCGTAGCCGTTGCAATGCTAAATCTAGCGCGTAACCTTTAGCATAGCCGCCTAAATCAAGCTTAACGCTAGAGTTTTTACTATAAACATTGCTTTTATTGAGTACGATATCGGTCATACGAGGCGCAGCTTGCACAAGGTTATTGATGGCTTCTTGGTTAATTTGCACTGCGCTAAATTCATCACGCTGAAATCCCCATGCACTTACTAAGTGACCAATGGCAGGGTTAAATAATCCATTAGATTTTACCGATAATGCAGTTGCGTCACGAATAATATTGGCTAAGTCTGCTTGTACTTCAATGGGTGAAGTCCCTTTTGCAAAGGCTTCATTTAATTGCCCCAGCTCGCTGGCATGGCCAGAGGTATCAGTTTTCCAAGCGTGAAAGCGGTGATGTAAGTGCTGAAAATCTTGCAATATCAGGTTAGTGACTGCGCGTGCGCGTTCGTCTGTTTCGCCATAAATGCTGATATCTACCAGCGTGCCAAACACATAGCTTTGGCTATGATATAACGGCGCTTTAGGTTTAAATTGCAGTATGCCAAAACCAATGACCGCTATCACGGCCGCATACAAAATCACTTTGCGCATTTATGTTTGCGCCAACTGCGCTAAGGCATCGAGCATGATGCTGGCAGGGTTGCAAGGTTCTGCCAAATGGGCGGTTTGCTGCGCGATTTCGACCATGCCTGTCGGGCTGGTGACATTGATTTCAGTAAGATAATCGCCAATTACATCCAAGCCAACTAGTAGTAAACCTTCTTGTTTAAGTACTTTGCCGATGGCGGTGCTGATTTCTACATCACGCGCACTTAACAGCTGCGCCACGCCTTTGCCGCCAGCCGCAAGATTGCCGCGTGTTTCACCTGCTTTTGGAATGCGTGCAAGTGCGTAAGGTATGGGTTCGCCATTAATCATGATGATGCGCTTATCCCCTTGTGTGATGGCAGGCAAATAGCGTTGCGCCATTACGGTGCGTGTACCAAACTGCGTGATGGTTTCTAAGATAACACTGATGTTGGGGTCAGTTAACGTGAGCCTGAAAACACTGCTGCCACCCATGCCATCGAGCGGTTTTACAACAATATCTTGTTGGTCATTTAAAAATTCGCGTATGCGCTGCTGATTTGCAGTTACTAAAAATGCGGGTGTAAATTCAGCAAAGCGGGTGACCGATAGTTTTTCATTCCAATTGCGAATCGCGGCAGGATTATTGTATACACGTGCACCTTGGCTAGCAGCGATTTCAAGCAAATAGGTACTGTAGAGATATTCATTATCAAAAGGTGGGTCTTTGCGCATGATGACGGCATCAAAGTCTGCGGGTGAAAATTCATTAGGTTCGCTAGTGGTGAAATCTTGCGCGGTAAAATTGAATGTCTTGGCGTTAATTCTAGCCGTGCTGCCGCGCAAGAAAAGGTCGTGCTGCATACTGACATACAGCGTGTGACCACGGTTTGCCGCCTCACGCATGATGGCAAGGCTCGTGTCTTTGTACGTTTTTAAATGTGCAAGTGGGTCAAGAATGAAAAGTAGTTTCATCGGGCTATTCTAACTTTATCGCGACTATTTAGCCAATAAAGGCACTTGATTCATCTAAAGTGACCAATTGCCTTTCAACACCTAGATGGAGATGGCCAATTGAGCGTCTTCTTGGTTGAAAGGGTCTTGTTCCTGAATTTCAATGGCGGCCGCCAACAACGCCAAACGCGCCACAACGCCATAAGCATAAAAGCGATTGGGCGCAGCATCTGGGGCATCTGCGCAATCCGGCATGGTACAGGGCTCTTCAAACGCGAGCGGCACAAACTGTGAGCCGGGAGCATTGAGATTTTCATCAATGCCGCGTCCAGTATGGACGCGGTAAAAGCCACCAATGACAAAGTGGTCCATCATGTAAACAACAGGCTCTGCCACTGCGCTATTGATGCTTTCGAACGTGTAAACACCTTCTTGAATAATCACTTCAGAGACTTGTAAGCCTTCTTTAATCACAGACATTTTGTTGCGCGCTTTGCGATTTAAATCGCGCACGTCATCAGGCGATTTTACAGTCATGATGCCCATGCCGTAGGTGCCTGCATCCGCTTTAACAATTACAAAGGGTTCTTGTGTTACGCCATATTCTGCGTATTTGATTTTTATTTTTTCAAGCAGTTGCGCCACTTTCAGCGCGAGGCATTCTTCACCTGTGCGTTCATGAAAGTTAATTTCGCCACAGGTTTCAAAATAGGGGTTAAGCAACCATTCATCAATTTCAAGTAGTTTGGCAAAATCAGCGACTACGCGATTATACGCAGAAAAATGTTGCGATTTTCGCCGCGTGCTCCAACCCGCATGTAATGGCGGAATAAGGTTTTGCTCAAGATTTTTAAGTATTTCTGGAATGCCTGCGGATAAGTCGTTATTCAGTAAAATAGCGCAGCTATCAAAATCACCTAATTCTGGGTTGATTAGTTTAATACGGTTGCCTACGCGCACCACGGGTTCTAGCAGCAGATGTTGGCCATCGTGTGTTTCAAACGTTGTGGGTTGCGTAATTTCGGGTGAAATACTGCCAACACGTACATCTAAACCCGCCGCTTTCATGATGTGGACGAGTTCAACCACGTTGCGGAGATAATAAGTATTGCGGGTGTGATTTTCAGGAATAATCAGCAGGCGATGCGCTTCAGGGCAAACTTTTTCAACCGCGACGGTTGCGGCCTGAACGCTGAGCGGTAAAAACACAGGATTAAGGTTATTAAAACCACCAGGAAATAAATTGGTATCCACCGGAGCAAGCTTAAAGCCGGCATTGCGCAAATCAACACTCGCATAAAATGGCGCGGCATAATCGAGCCATTGCGTTCTAAACCAATGCTCAATCTTTGGCTGCGCCGCCAGCATTTTCTTTTCTAGGCCAAGTAGTGGGCCATTGAGGGCAGTGGTTAGATGTGGAACCATAATCTCTTTCTAAACAATAGGTTGCTAAGTCCGCTATCTGGTTTTCTGGGTTAGCGATTATTTGACTAAATGTGCTTGCACGTCCGCATGATAGCTACTTCTTACCATGGGGCCACTGGCGGTATTATTAAAGCCCATCGCTTCCGCTTTTTGTTTAAGCGTGTCAAAAATAGCGGGTTCAACATAACGCATCACAGGGTGATGGTGTTCGCTGGGCTGTAAATATTGGCCAAGTGTGAGCATGCTCACGCGATGCGCTCGCAAATCTTGCATCACACTGATAATTTCATCGTCCGTTTCGCCCAAGCCTAACATTAACCCTGATTTTGTGGGGATTTCTGGGTACATTTCACTAAATTTTTTTAGTAATGACAACGAATTTTGGTAGTCAGAACCCGGCCGTGCCTGCTTGTATAGGCGCGGCACGGTTTCAAGGTTATGGTTCATCACGTCAGGCGGTGCATTGCGCAAAATTTCCATGGCAACATCTAACCGGCCACGAAAATCAGGCACGAGAATCTCAATTTTAATATCGGGTGAAAGCCTGCGCACCGCTTGAATGCAGTCTACAAAATGTTGCGCCCCGCCATCTTTTAAATCATCCCGATCAACTGAGGTAATGACCACATAGCGAAGTTGCATTTGCGCTATTGTGCGGGCCAGATTTTCAGGTTCATTGACATCGGGCGGTAAGGGTTTACCGTGCGCCACATCGCAAAATGGGCAGCGGCGGGTACAAATGTCACCTAAAATCATAAAGGTGGCGGTACCGCCACTAAAACATTCACCAATATTCGGGCAACTCGCTTCTTCGCACACCGTGTGCAGGTGATTGTCGCGGAGGATTTTTTTGATTTCTTGATAGCGCGCAGAGTCAGGCACTTTCATGCGAATCCACTCAGGCTTGCGCTGAATAGGTTGCGGAATAATTTTAATGGGAATCCGTGACGTTTTGGCTGCATCGCGTTCTTTCACGCCAGCCACTTTACGGTTTGTGATGTTTGTTTCAGCCATGCTTAAATCCATTATTTTTTATAGATACCGCGCGCTTAAAATAGAGCGCTAAATTGACAACTCAAGATTACCTAAATTCACCCTAAATGTACTCAAAAACGCCCGAGAAATTTTTTCTGCCCTGCGAGCCTTTATTTATAAGGCTTACAGAGCATCGAAAAAGGTTTGTAGCTGTTGGGTGAGTTTTTT
>JAKQTB010000146.1 GCA_029569495.1 Pseudomonadota bacterium
TTATTCAAATTATTTGATTATTATGGCACTCGCATATGACCCTTAAAATTTCCATTGAAGCACTAGAAGTGATTGATGCCATTGCGCGCAAAGGCAGCTTTGCCGCAGCGGCTGAATCGCTTTTTCACGTGCCTTCTGCCCTCACCTACACCGTGCGCAAACTTGAAGAAGACTTGGGCGTCACTTTATTTGACCGTAGCGGCCATCGCGCGCGCCTCACGGATGCTGGCACAGAACTATTAAATGAAGGCCGCCATTTGCTCGATGCAGCGCTTGCGCTCGAGTCGCACGTGAAGCGCGTGGCCACAGGGGTTGAAACCCACATCGGCATTGCGATAAACGATTTGTTTAATATGCAGCCGATATACAACTTGTTGCAAGCATTTTACGCACAAGGGTTTGGCACGCGCGTAAAACTGACGCGCGAAGTGTTTGGTGGTAGTTGGGATGCACTACTTTCAGGCCGTGCTGATATTTCAATTGGCGCACCAGGTGAGGCGCCATCTGGCGGTGGATTTGCAACCAAATTGCTGGGGCATTTAGAGTTTGTGTTTGCCGTAGCGCCGCATCACCCGTTGGCGTCATTACAAGAACCGCTTGAAAATCAGACGATTATCAAACACCGCGCGGTGGCAGCCGCTGATAGCTCACGCAATTTACCACCGCGCACGTCTGGCATTTTATCAGGGCAAGATGTGCTCACCGTGCCAGATATGCAAAGCAAACTTGAGGCGCAAATGAACGGCTTAGGCGTTGGTTATTTACCCATACAGCTTGCAAATCACTACGCAACGCAAGGTAAACTCATCATTAAACAGGTGGCAGAACCTAAAACAATTGCCCCAACATTTTTAGCATGGCGCAACAATCGAAAAACAGGCATAGGCAAAGCGCAACAATGGCTATTAAAGCGGCTAGAGCGATTAACGTTAGAAGAATTGCTGAAGAATTGAAAAAAATCTATCGCAATTACATGTAGAATATTCACTGATGCGCCTAGCTCATGAACCACTTAACAGATTGTGACTCAATACTGGTCAACAATCATCCAACCAACAAGATTAAGCACATCATGAAAAATTTAACCAACCAAATTCTGGCCGCTGTTAATGAAGTGGTGCTAGGCAAAGAAGCACAAGTTAAACTGTCGCTCGCCTGCATTATTGCTCGCGGACATTTGCTGATTGAAGACCAACCGGGCATGGGTAAAACCACGCTGGCCCATACACTTGCGACTGTGTTGGGGCTTAAATATCAGCGCGTACAGTTCACCAGCGATTTATTACCCGCCGATATTTTAGGCGTTTCGGTGTACGACAGAAATTCAGCCAGCTTTAAATTTCACCATGGCGCTGTTTTTACCAATGTGTTGCTGGCAGATGAAATTAACCGCGCCACACCCAAAACCCAAAGTGCCTTATTAGAGGTCATGGAAGAGGCGCAAGTTACCATTGACGGCAATACTTACCCACTTCCGCAGCCGTTTTTTGTGATTGCCACGCAAAACCCAGTGCAACATATTGGAACTTTTCCGCTGCCAGAATCTCAACTCGACCGCTTTTTAATGCGCATCAGTTTAGGCTACCCAGACCACGCCTCTGAACGCGCTTTATTAAAAAACCAAGGCGGGCGCGCCATTGCCGGGCAAATCAAAGCGGTGTGCGATGCGCGCACCCTGATTGGCTTGCAACATGTGGCCAGCAAAATTCACGTATCTGATGGCCTACTGGATTATCTGCAAGCCTTGGTGGAATATACCCGCAGCCATTTTGCTACGGGGCTATCGCCAAGGTCTAGTCTTGGCTTGTTGCAATGCGCACGCGCCTGGGCCATGTGTGAGGGGCGAGATTTTGTCATTCCAGAAGACATCAAGACCGTATTACCAAGCGTGGTTGGGCATCGTCTGCAATCAAGCGGCAATACGCATGTAGCGCAGCAAATATTGGATAGCATTGCTATTCCAAAACTCTAGTGTTTGGAACGCAGCATGCAAGCACAATTTTGGCCGCTGACTTTTTGGAAGCGTGACTGGTGGCAACAGTGGTTTCGCGTTTCTGAAAGCAGCAATAACGTAGCCGTATTAGGCTCACGGCAAATTTATATTGTACCCACACGTTGGGGGCTGCTTTATGCGGTGATGGTGTTTCTGCTGTTGCTCGGCTCCATTAACTATTCGTTAAGCTTAGGCTTTTACCTTACTTTTCTATTAACCTCTCTGGGTTGCGTGGCCATGTTTCACACTTGGCTCAACTTTGCCCATCTTGAAATTGAAATATTAAGCGCCAAACCTGTTTTTGCTGGGCAAGAAGCGCTTGTCCACATCCAAGTCAAAGAATATAAAAACCAACAACGGCATAGCATTGCCGCGCATTTTGATGCAGAATCTGCCGTGCTTCACACGATTCCAGCACTTGGGGCACAGTTATTTGCCGTGCCCATTAGCACGCGTCAGCGCGGCTGGTTGAGCCTGCCTAAATTGGTTTTTTATACCGAATTCCCACTAGGGCTATTTCACGCTTGGGCAATAGTTCGCCATCCAATGAATATCATGGTGTATGCAAGCCCCAGCGAAAATCCTAGCCCAGTGGTGCCGGTTGTCAGCGGGCTGGCCAGTGCATCGCTGCATGCCAGCCAGCAAGGTGACGATGATTTTATTGGGCATAAAAGCTATCAAATCGGTGACGCGCCAAGCCGCCTTGATTGGAAAGCTTCAAGCCGCGGCGTTGGCATGCTGACCAAACGCTATAGCGGCAATGCACAAGAAATCCTCTGGCTCGATTGGGCGACCACCCAAGGATTACCCATGGAAGAGCGCATCGCCATGCTGACAAAATCTGTGATTGATGCCCATAGCACACAACTTACTTTTGGCCTAAAACTCCCCGGCAATACCGTTCAGCCTGGCCAAGATGAAGCGCATTATCATCGCTGCCTACAGGTACTGGCGTTACTATGAACACGTCACCAAAGCCGCAGCATTTCAAATGGTTGCTGGCAACACTGGCGCTTATTCTGCTGTTGCATGCAGGCAATTTGCCAATCTGGGTGGTCATTATCAGCGCCCTGTTTGGCATATGGCGCTTTTTTATTCTTAGTAAAAACTGGCCCATGCCAAAACTCTATATACTGGCACCCATCACCATTGGCATTGGCTTGGGCATTATTTTTACCTTTGGTGGCATGTTTGGTCGCGATACCAGCCTTGCACTGCTCGTTTCAATGCTTTCCCTTAAATTATTAGAAACCAAAACCAAGCGCGACTTTTACTTAGTCGTCATTTTGGGCTATTTTGTGGTGGGCAAGTTATTCTTGTTCAATCAGTCCATGTTCACGTTTGTGTTGAGCATTGCGCCTTTAGCTTTACTAACTGCGGCACTTGTTCAAATTAACTCAACCCACGCGCAGCCAAGCACTTATTTACTAAAATATGCGGCAAAAATGCTGCTGCAGGCGATTCCGCTGATGCTGGTACTGTTTGTACTTTTTCCGCGCATTCCTGGCCCATTGTGGAGTTTGCCGCAAGATGCGCACAGTAAAATTGGTTTGCCGGGCCTGAGTGATTCCATTAAATTCAACCAAGTAAGCCAAAATGCGCAAGACAACAGCGTGGCGTTTCGGGTGAAGTTTAAAGGCGATGTCCCCGCGCAACAACAGCTTTATTGGCGCGGCCCAGTGTTGTGGACAAGCTACCAGGATGAATGGAATATTAGCAACCAAGCGGGCTATATTAACCAAGAACCGCTCGCTATCGGTGGCGAACCCATTGAATACAGCATCACCTTAGAGCCACACAAGCAAAAATGGCTGCTCATGCTCGATATGCCTAGTCAGGTTCCTGATTTTGCAACGTTTACGCATGATTATTCTGTGGTTGCCAAAGAGCCGGTTTATACCCGTATTCGTTACGATGCGACTTCATACGCCCATTATCGCTTGGGGGCAAACCGCCTTAC
>JAKQTB010000156.1 GCA_029569495.1 Pseudomonadota bacterium
TGAGTTGGTGAAACCAGCGAGGTTGATGCGTGATGTGAGTCAGCTTAAAAGTGATACAGGGGCTAGTATTCCAAACACGTTCTGGAAAGAGCGCTGGAGTATTGTTTATGTCACTGCAGATTGCCAAAAAACCTGTTTAGATAAATTGCATGATATGCGCCAATTGCATGTTTCACTTTATAAAGACATGCCGCGTGCGCAACGTGTGTTGATTACCACCATGCAAGATACCACAGCGATTAAGCGGGATTATCCTGAATTAATTGTGATTAACCAGCCATCGAATCAAATTTCAACTTTAATGGCAGAGTTTGAGGTGAATGATGAGTCTGTTGCATCAAGTAACCGTTTGTATTTGGTTGATCCGCTTGGTCACTTGATGATGAGTTATATACCGGATTTACCGCTCGCAGCGGTTAGAAAAGATGTCACCCGTTTACTTAGGTTTTCGTGGGCTGGCTGATATGCAGAAAAGTCATCAGTATTTTAAACAATGTGTATTGATCGCAACAATATTAGCGCTGTGTGTGGTTGTACTTGGCGCTTACGTTCGATTGACGGATGCAGGCTTGGGCTGCCCAGATTGGCCGGGGTGTTACGGCACCTTAACCGTGCCTGAAAGTGAGGCCGCCATTGTTGCAGCACAAAACGCTTATCCGCATAGCACTGTTGAAGTGGGGAAAGCTTGGCGTGAAATGGCGCATCGTTATTTAGCTGGAACATTAGGCCTATTGGTATTGGCGATTTTTGTGTTGGCTTGGCGCACAAAAAACACACTTCGATGTTCCCCTTGGACACCTACATTTCTATTGGGGCTCGTAACATTTCAGGCGCTGCTTGGCATGTGGACAGTCACGATGTTGTTAAAGCCGGCAATTGTGACTGCACATTTGCTTGGTGGTATGTCAACACTGGCGATTTTAGTTTGGCTGGCTCACCGCCACTGGGGACAATATGATGCCAATATGGTGCAATCGCGTGGGTTAAGATTCGCCATACGCTTTTCTTTATTGCTATTGTTTATACAGATTTTTTTGGGCGGTTGGACCAGCACCAATTACGCTGCACTCGCATGTACCGATTATCCAACCTGCCATGGTCTTTGGGTTCCAGATATGGATTTTAAAGAGGCTTTTCATATGGTCCGAGAGTTAGGGCAAAGCGCAGATGGCGGTGCCTTAACGCTTGCTGCAACCACTGCAATTCAATGGACGCATCGAATAGGTGCGCTGCTTGTGCTGATATACATGGGGGCTTTGGGTTGGTTGCTGTTAAAAAATAGCCAGCTCAAGCGCATAGGCTTAGCATTATTGCTGGCGCTTGTTACCCAAATTGGACTAGGCATTGCCAATTTATTATTACATTTACCATTGGTGCTGGCTGTTTTGCATAATTTTACCGCAGGGTTGCTGGTGATGATTTTAGTAATATTAAATTCAAAAATGTCTGGTGCATATCGTCAAGGTTTTAATTAAGCCACTATGCGCAGCACTAATATTGAAATGCAAGCAAATAAGAGAGAACAGATTATGCGTACCCAAGCCATTACATTTCAAAGCATAGGACTAAGCTTTAAAAGCTTTTTTTCACTGTGCAAGCCGCGCGTGACGTCGCTGATTGTGTTTACGGCCATCATTGGCATGTATATGGCTAAGCCTGCTGCTGCGTGGATGCCATGGCAGCTATTATTGGCAACAACGCTCGGCATTGCATTTGCATCAGGTGCGGCGGCCGCATTTAACTGCCTGATTGAGCATAAAATTGATGCCATTATGGCGCGCACGCGCGCACGGGCTTTGCCAACGGGGCAAGTTTCGTCAGTACAAACCATGACTTTTGCCACCATCTTAGGCGGTGCGGGCTTGGCGATTCTGTATTTCTTCGTGAATCCGCTCACCATGTGGCTGACTTTAGCGACCTTTGTCGGCTATGCTGTCATATATACGGTGTTTCTAAAACCTGCCACGCCAATGAATATTGTGATTGGCGGCGCTTCAGGCGCGATGCCACCAATATTGGGCTGGGCAGCAGTCACCAACACGGTGTCACCCGAGTCACTCATTATGTTTCTAATTAT
>JAKQTB010000176.1 GCA_029569495.1 Pseudomonadota bacterium
CAGACATCGACAGTATTCCAAACGCACAAATTACGAATGAGCCTCCACTAGAGCGTTCTAACAAGCCTTATTCTGCTTTAGGTAAAAACTACGTGCCATTAACCAGCTACAAACCTTACAAAAAACAAGGGGTCGCTTCATGGTATGGTAAACGCTATCATGGCAAAAAAACTTCATCGGGTGAAGTGTACGACATGTATGCCATGACCGCTGCACATACCACTTTGCCGCTGCCAAGTTACGCTAAAGTGACAAACCCAGCAAATGGTAGCTCGGTGATTGTTCGTATCAACGACAGAGGCCCATTCAAAAACGATCGATTAATTGACTTATCTTATGCCGCAGCTTACAAACTAAGACTGATTGAACAAGGAAGTGGTCTTGTAGAGGTGGAGCTGATTAACTCCAGCAACAATGAAGCCGTGATTGCTGCCACAAGTAAAACTGCCCCAGTTAACGAGGTGAAACCCGCCGCGACCCCTGTCAGTAAACCTGCTGAACCAAGCCCTATCATGCCCGAGCCAGAGGTAGTAGCAACTCCGGTAGAAGTTGCACCTCCCGTCAAACCAGTGCCTGAAGTGATTACGCCAAGTGAGCCAAAAACCGTTGCCGCTGCACCAGTAGCTGACATTACACCTCCTGCTCAGGCGCCTGCTACACAAGAAAATAGCGCCAGCAAGCCAGGCTATTATGTGCAAGCGGGTGCATTTAGAAGTGAAGCCAATGGCCAACAATTACAGAAGAAAATTCAAAGACTGGGCGTAGCAGGCAATGCCAGCGTGACTAACGTGTATAATGACGGCTTGTACCAAGTCAAACTTGGCCCATATGCCACAAAAAAAGAGGCCGACTTAGCTGCCAGCAATCTTCGTAAGCAATTAAGTATTACGCCTATCGTTAAAAAACAATAGATTTATTTCATAAAATGCAAATTTCTACACAAAAAAAATCTCTGGGTTTCAAACTCGCTTTTAAAACTCAGATTGCCACGGCTTTGCTGCTTTCTACATTTGTGCCTTATACACAGGCGGCCGAAGCGCAAATTGCCCCCGCGCCCAATTTGGCCGTTAAAGCATATTTACTCAAAGACCTGAATAGTGGATTTATTATTGCAGAGCAGCAAGGCAATATGCGCGTTGAGCCCGCCTCTTTAACAAAAATAATGACAGCCTACTTAAGCTTTAAGGCGCTGAAAAATGGTCATCTCAAATTGACGCAAACATTGCCTGTCAGTGAAGCGGCACTCAAGGTTGAAGGCTCTAGAATGTTTATTGAGCCCCGCATTCCAGTAACCGTTGATGAGCTGTTACATGGCATGATTACTCAATCAGGCAACGACGCCTCTATTGCGCTTGCCGAAGGCATTGCGAGTACTGAAGCACAATTTGCCGACATGATGAACAAAGAAGCGCAACGTTTGGGCATGAAAAATACGCATTTTGTCAATGCAACGGGGCTACCTGACCCACAGCATTACACCACTGCGGCAGATTTGGCATTGTTGGCGGGCGCGTTAATTCATGATTTTCCTGAAGATTACCAACGCTTATACTCAGTCAAAGAATATACCTACAACAAAATTAAGCAGCAAAATCGCAACCGGTTGCTATGGCTAGACCCAAATGTGGATGGCATGAAAACGGGTCATACGGAAAGTGCCGGTTATTGCCTGATTGCCTCAGCCAAGCGTGATGGCGTTCGCCGTGTTTCAGTGGTGCTTGGTGCTGCAAATGATGCCGCACGCGCTTCAGAAAGCCAAAAGCTATTAAATTATGGCTTTCAATTTTATGACACCAGTACCGTTTATAAACAAGGGCAAACCATCAGCCAACTAAAGGTTTGGAAAGGCGCGGAAGAACAAGTCGCTTCTACTGTGGCTCAAGATTACCTGATTACGCTGCCTAAGGGTGAATATAACAATGTGAAGCAAGTCATTTCCAGCACCCAGCCTTTAATAGCGCCCATTAAAAAAGGGCAGGTCATCGGCAATGTAAAATTCACCTTAAATGGCAAGGTCATTGATGAACGTCCGCTAGTTGCTGCAAAATCAGTAGAAATTGCTGGCATCTTTGGCCGCGCTTGGGACTCAATCAAACTGCTACTTCAGTAACATTTAAGCGTCATGGCAAAATCTGAAAACCTCGCCAATCAAGGTACTAAAACGCCACTCATTGATTTTCCTTGTGACTTTTCAATCAAAGTCATGGGCGAGACGCAAGAAAGTTTTGCACAAACCATCATTGAAGCCATTCAAACCAAAGAACCAACATTTAATGCCAGCAAGGTAGAAATGCGCGCCAGTTCTGGTGGCAAGTACATTAGCCTGACCTGCTCAGTCTACGTGACCTCACAAACACAATTGGATGATATTTATCGCGTCATTAGCGGCCATCCACTTGTGAAGTTTGCAATCTAGGCCGCATGCATTTGCCTATCCACATTAGGCGCTTAGGTGTAACAGATTTCGAAAGCACCTGGCACGCCATGCAGCAGTTCACGGCCACGCGCACCGCTGAAACGCCTGATGAAATTTGGCTGACCGAGCATTACCCTGTTTATACGCTTGGGCTAAACCGTAAAGAAGTTCGCCTGCCTAGCTTGGCACATATTCCACTGGTGATGACTGACCGCGGTGGAAAAATCACTTACCACGGCCCTGGTCAATTGATTGTATATATATTGCTCGATATGCAACGCTATCAACTCAATGTGCGCAAACTGGTCAGCCTATTAGAGCAAGCGGTCGTTGAGTTACTCGCAAAGGACGGCATTGCGGCAGTTGCCAAATCAGATGCGCCAGGCGTGTACGTAGCTGATGCAAAAATCGCGTCCCTTGGGTTACGCATTAAAAATAATTGCTGTTATCATGGCTTAAGTTTAAATATCCACATGGATTTAAGCCCTTTTGAGCAGATTGACCCCTGTGGATATGTGGGCTTAAAAGTGACGCAAACGCACGACCTAAAGAGTGAACTCAACCTCGAAAATGCGGGTGAATTTTTGGTAAAAAAACTCACCCAACAGCTACAAACCTTTTTCGATGCTCTGTAAGCCTTATAAATAAAGGCTCGCAGGGCATAAAAAATTTCTCGGGCGTTTTTGAATACATTTAGGTTGAATTTCGGTAATCTTGAGTTGTCAATTTAGCGCTCAATTTTAAGCGCGCGTTATCTATAAAAAATAATGGATTTAAGCATGGCTGAAACAAACATCACAAACCGTAAAGTCGCTGGCGTGAAAGAACGCGATGCTGCCAAAACGTCACGGATTCCCATTAAAATTATTCCGCAA
>JAKQTB010000178.1 GCA_029569495.1 Pseudomonadota bacterium
ACTGTCTAACACCTACAACACCGTCGCCAATACCCTAGACCAACTGCAAACCACGGCTATCCTCTGCACAAATAAATCGTGTCTGACCTTCATGGCACTCGGTTAAGGATTCCTTACTCCTAAAAATGGAGGGCTGAGCACTTCTGATGGTAAGCTTTTGTTACGACACGAAAGCCACCAAACTCAGGAGGTCAGCCCAAATGAAGGATAGCAAAGTAAAGCGCGTTCAGCAAAAAATTTCACTGCTAAAGCGGCAGTTTTTACAAGGGGACACAGGGTTGTTTGATCAAGCACTTGACGGTCATGAGCTTGCAATAATTGTCAATGAACTGGTACCACCCCACCGTGAGCGTATCTATCCACCATTGGACACATTGCGTCTGTTTGTTGGGCAAGTGCTATCGTCTGATCGAGCCTGCCAAGATGTCGTTGGTCGTCGCTTATCTGAACGCATCGCACAAGGCCAATCCATGAGCGCACTCAACACCAGCGCCTACTGCGACGCACGTCAGCGATTACCGACCAGTCTACCCAAAACATTAAGTGTTAGACTCGCTGAGCGTCTGGAATCCATGACGCCATTGGCATGGCGCTGGCAGAACCGGCCAGTCAAACTATTTGATGGCACAACGGTTTCAATGCCCGATACACTGAGCAATCAACAAGCCTATCCGCAAAGCCGTGAACAGAAGCCAGGACTGGGCTTTCCCATTGCGCGTATTGGCGCACTCATCGGCCTGTCAAGCGGAGCGATCCTAAGCTATGAAGTGGCGGCATGCGAAGGCAAGGGAACCGGAGAACAAAGCCTACTGATGAATCTGGCAGACCATCTCAATGCTGACGATGTACTTCTGGCCGATGCGCTATTGGCGACTTGGTGGATTATTGAGCGCGCCATTGAACGAGGTGCTGATGTGGTGATGGCGCAGCATGGGGTACGGATTACCCACTTTGCGCACGGTCAGCGACTCGGTAAACATGACCATATCGTGCAGTGGCCACGACCAGTCAAACCGAGGTGGATGAGCGCGGAACAGTATGCACACTATCCGGCATTCATCACGATGCGTGAAGTTGAAATCAATGGACGTATTCTGGTCACTACACTGCTTAATCCGAACATGGTGCCGCCTCAAGCGATTGGTGCACTCTACAAGATGCGCTGGAATATTGAGGTTGATTTCCGCAGCATCAAAAGCACGCTGGAGATGGACGTATTGCGCTGCAAATCGAAACCAATGGTGGATAAGGAGATTGCGGTTTACTTCCTAGCCTACAACCTGGTGCGTTGGGCCATGGCGAAGGCTGCATTGCTTGTAGACATATTGCCACGCAGTTTGAGTTTTACTGGCGCCAAGCGTGTGTTGGCTGCATTCGCAGATCAGCTTCGTCGAACATCTGGCAATCAAGTTAGCATCATGATTGCGACTGTCACAGCCTGTATTGCAACGCTGAAGTTACCGCAGAGACCTAGCCGAATTGAGCCCCGTGCGAAGAAGCGGCGACCAAAAAAGCTTCCGCTATTAACCATGCCACGACAAGAGGCGCGTGACTTAATAATTGGTCAAAGATTGCTTAACCTAGTGCCATGAGGGTCAGACACGATTAATTTGATTAGTGTTCAAAAAAATCAACTATTCACAAAGCTACTTTCACAAAATTTTTGACTATTGCTCATCGTACTAACAAAACTCAAGGATGTGTTAGAATCTTGCGTTAATTTTTGTGTCTCTTTTTTTTGAAGGTTTTAATATGTTTATTTCTAACGCCTACGCCGCCAGCGCCGCTCCTAGTAACGATTTAATGAGCTTTTTACCGCTTATCGTGATTTTCGTTTTATTTTATTTTATGATTATTCGCCCGCAAATGAAGGCAGCAAAAGAGCAACGCGCGATGATTGCCGCTTTGCAAAAGGGTGATGAAGTAGTCACCAGCGGCGGCATTGTGGGTAAAGTGACCAAAGTGGCTGAGGCTTTTGTCACCATTGAAATTGCCGCAAATACTGAAATTACTGTGCAAAAACAGGCTATTCAAACCGCCTTGCCTAAAGGCACTATTAAAAGTCTTTAATAATCACTTTTAATGAATGCTCGCTTTAATAAAAAGCGCACAATAACACCCGCTATCCTAGTATTTTTGTCAACTTAACCCTGTTACTTAAGTAGAGCTAGACTATGAACCGCTATCCAATGTGGAAAAACATTCTTATCGCAGTCATCATTTTGATTGGGCTAATTTATACCGTGCCCAATTTTTTTGGTGAATCGCCCGCGGTACAAATTACACCAGCAAAAAGCACAACAAAGCTTGATACCGCGCTGTTGGGCCAAGTTGAAGAAATATTTAAAAAACAAAACGTTGCCTACGATGGCGTGTATTTAGATGAGCGTGGCGTTAAAGCGCGCTTTGCCAATACGGATACTCAAATTCGTGCAAAAGATGTGTTAGAAGCGCATTTGGGCAAAGATTTTACCGTGGCACTGAATTTGCTATCGCGCTCTCCTGACTGGTTGCGTGGGTCTTTTAACGCCAAACCTATGTATTTAGGCCTCGATTTGCGTGGCGGCGTGCACTTTTTAATGCAGGTGGACATGAAAGCCGTACTCAAAAAAGCGGTTGAAGGTTACGTGGGTGACTTTAAAGCATCGCTTCGTAAAGAGCGCATTGCCTACACCAGCGTTTCAAACGAGGGGCAAGAAATTCAAATTCGCTTTAATGACGCAAATGAGCTTGCCAAGGCTAAAAAGCTCATCGGCAGAAATTATGCGGATTTAACGCTAACAGACACCACCTTGGGTGAAGATAAAGTGCTGAAAATCACTTTAAGTTTGGTTGAGCAAAAAGCCTTACAAGATGCCGCCATTAAGCAAAACATTCAAACTTTGCACAACCGTGTGAATGAACTTGGTGTGGCCGAGCCGGTGATTCAGCAACAGGGCGCTGACCGCATTGTGGTGCAACTGCCCGGTGTACAAGATACCGCAAAAGCCAAAGATATTATTGGCCGCACCGCAACACTACAAGTGCGTATGGTGGCGGCGCATGGCCTAAATAACGGCTCACGCGACTACAACCCACAAAAAGTTGAAGCGGCAATTAACGGCACGGTTCCAGCTGGCACTGAATTACTCAAAGTGCGGGGCGACCGTACCGGCCAAGAAGAGCCGTTACTGGTTGATAAAGAAGTAGTGTTTTCAGGGGATAACCTAACATCAGCCAACCCAAATACTGATTCACAACAAGGTGGTGCCATTATTAGTATTCGCTTAGATGCAAAAGGTGCTGCCGCCATGAAAAGCGCCTCACGTGAAGGTGTGAAACGCCGCATGGCTGTAGTGCTGATTGAAAAAAACGAACAAGAAGTATTAACCGCACCAGAAATTCAAACCGAGCTATCTTCAAGCTTTCAAATCACTGGCATGGCCAACTTGCAAGAAGCGCAAGACTTAGCCTTGCTTATGCGCGCTGGCGCGTTAGCTGCACCAATGGATATTATTGAAGAGCGTACCGTCGGCCCAAGCATGGGTGAAGAAAACATCAGCCGCGGCATTCACTCAACACTTTGGGGCTTTGCCGCCATTGCAATTTTCATGGTGATTTACTACCACTTGTTTGGTGGCGTTTCCGTGTTTGCGTTAAGCATTAACTTGCTATTACTGGTGGCTTTGTTATCCATGTTACAAGCCACGCTGACATTGCCGGGCCTAGCCGCGGTGGCGCTCACATTAGGCATGGCGATTGATGCCAACGTTTTGATTAACGAGCGTATTCGAGAAGAATTACGCAACGGCAACACGCCGCAAGCCGCCATTCATGCAGGTTATGAACGTGCCTGGGATACTATTTTAGACTCAAACGTTACCACCATGATTGCGGGGCTAGCCTTGTTTATGTTTGGTACTGGCCCGGTAAAAGGCTTTGCGGTGGTCCATGTTTTGGGGATTTTAACTTCGATGTTTAGTGCGGTGCTGGTGTCACGCGCTGTGGTGAACTTGATCTACGGCTACCGTCGCAAGGTTGGCAAAATTTCCATCGGCCAAATTTTTAAAGCTTAAGCGTCAATTACTTAGAGTAAATATTATGGAATTATTTAGAATTAAAAATGACATTCCCTTTATGAGCTATGGCCGTCTCACGACGACGATCTCATTAGTGACTTTCATTCTGGCGGTATTCTTTTTAGCCACGCGCGGCCTCAATTTTGGTGTGGATTTCACTGGCGGCACGATTATGGAAGTGAGCTACCCGCAAGCGGCCAATTTAGAGAATATTCGTAAAGCCGTGGATAACATTGGCCTGAAAGAAGCCACCGTGCAAAATTTTGGCTCGAGCCGCGACGTGCTGATTCGCTTACCGGCAAAAACAGACATCTCGGTTGCTAATCTCTCAGAACACGTCAAAGAAGCGCTCGTCTCTGCTGACCCAGCCGCTGAAGTTCGCCGAGTGGAAGCCGTAGGCGCGCAAGTGGGTGCTGAACTTTATGAAAACGGTGCGCTTGCCCTGTTTTTTGTGATTGTCGGCATTATGCTCTACCTGTGGCTGCGTTTTGAATGGCGCTTTGCGGTGGCGGCCATCATCGCCAACATGCATGACGTGGTGATAATTTTAGGCTTTTTCGCGTTTTTCCAGTGGGATTTCAACCTCACCGTATTAGCCGCCATATTGGCAGTATTGGGCTACTCAGTGAATGAATCTGTGGTGGTGTTTGACCGTGTACGTGAAAACTTTAGAAAAATGCGTAAAGCCAGCGTAGTGCAAGTCATTGACAATGCCATTACCCGCACCATGTCACGTACCATCATCACGCACTTTTCTACACAATTGATGGTGTTATCCATGCTCTTGTTCGGCGGCGAAGCATTACACAACTTTGCCCTCGCCCTCACCATTGGTATTTTATTCGGCATCTACTCATCGGTATTGGTTGCAAGCCCAATTGCCATGTACCTTGGTGTAAGTCGTGCCAACTTAATGGGCGACACTGAGAAAAAACCAGAGGCCGCTGAAGCAGCGCCTTAAAGCACGTCAAAAATCATAAAAAAGCGCAATATAGAAGCACAACCCTTTTGACATGCCCTGAGAGCCTTTATTTACAAGGCTTCCAGGGCATTAAAATTTCCTCGGGGATTTTTACGTTTTTTAACCTATATTTTAAGGTTAGTATTTATCGCCATGTATTGCATCGTTTTTACCATTTTCTCTAAAAAACGTGTACTTGTTTAGGTGTGCGCTTCCCTGTAAACTAGAATTCACTTTTTTCTGCATCACGTAAACTTTGGATAACATTCCACTCTCTTGGCAATTTGGCGCACTTGGCGTCTTGCTGTTGCTGTCTGCATTTTTTTCGATGTCTGAAACCAGCTTAATGTCGCTGAACCGTTATCGGTTAAGGCATTTGGTCAAAGAAGGTCATCGTGGCGCAAAACTAGCCAGTGCTTTGCTGGCAAAAACAGATAAATTATTAGGCGTTATCTTACTGTGCAACAACTTTGTCAACGCCGCATTGGCAACGTTATCTACTGTCATCGCGGTTCAATTGCTTGGCGAAGGCGAATGGGCATTGATGATCAGCACTACCAGCATCACGTTTGCGATTTTGATTTTTAGTGAAATTTCACCCAAAATTATTGCAGCCGCCTATGCCGAAAAAATCGGGATATTTTGTAGTTACTTGCTATACCCATTATTAAAACTGCTCTACCCCGTGGTGTGGTTTGTGAATCTTTTTGTGTCTGGATGGCTCAAAATTTTAGGCATTAAAGTCAACTTTTCTGAAAACATACAATCACTTAGCATGGATGAGCTACGCAGCATTGTGACCGATGCAGGTAACTTTTTACCTAAAAAGCACCGTACTATTTTGTTAAATTTGTTTGAGCTTGAAAAAATTACCGTCGATGACGTGATGACCGCGCACACCTTAGTTGAAAGCATTAACTTTGATGCGCCACTTGAAGATATCTTACAAAAAATCGCCAATAGCCAGCATACGCGCCTGCCAGTGCGGCAAGGTGAACATGAAGAAATCATTGGTATTTTGCATTTACGTAAGGTTATGTCGCAACTGCGCGCGCATCATGAAAGCAATGATTTAAACAAAGAAACCCTGCGTGAAGTGATTACAGAGCCTTATTTTATACCATCAGGCACACCGCTTTATACGCAAATTCAACAGTTTCAAGAACACCAGCAGCGTGTAGCGCTGGTCGTAGATGAATACGGCGAATTTAAAGGCTTAGTTACGCTCGAAGATATTTTAGAGGAAATGATTGGCGACTTCACCACGCAGTCACCGAGCCGCACAGGCAGTTATCGCCAAGATGAAGATGGCGGCTGGCTGGTAGATGGCAGCAGTATGCTGCGCGACTTGAACAAAAAATTAGATTTACAATTACCGCTCGATGGTCCGCGCACGTTAAACGGCCTGATTTTGGAACATTTTGAAGACATTCCGGAATCAAACACCAGCTTTAAAATGGGTGATCATGTGCTTGAAATCATTCAAACCCAAGACCGTATTGTGAAAAGCGTGAAGATATTCCCTTAATCTTAGCAATTGAATCGTACAAACGCGTAGTATCATCCTCAATAAATCGGCGAAATTAAGCTTGAATTTTTTCCAGTTTAGCCCAAAATAGATTCTGATTATGGCAAATGCTCCACTTGATGCAAATACCGTACTGAAGCCTGAGGTTGCAAAACCAAAATTGCCCCCCATGTTTAAAGTACTGCTACTGAATGACGATTACACGCCCATGGAATTCGTTGTTGAGTGCTTGGAACGTTTTTTTAATAAAAACCGTGAACAAGCAACGCAAATCATGCTCAAAGTACATACAGAGGGCGCAGGCGTATGCGGTATTTACCCGCAAGATATTGCAGAAACCAAAATGAATCAAGTGCTTACACTAGCTAAAGAGCACCAGCATCCTTTGCAGTGTGTCATTGAGCCAACTTAATGGCGCTAGCAATTACAGAATACATATTGAAAGTTAGGAAATAAAATGATTGCCCAAGAGTTAGAAGTGAGCCTGCACATGGCCTTTATGGAGGCAAGACAAAAACGCCATGAACTCATCACGGTAGAGCATTTGCTACTTGCCATGATTGATAACCCGACTGCGGCTGAAGTGCTTCGCGCTTGTGGCGCAACGCTTGAAACACTGCGGACGGAACTCAGCCAGTACATTGAAGAGCATACGCCAACTGTGGGTGGCCAAGAAGATGTTGATACACAACCAACGCTAGGTTTTCAACGCGTGATTCAACGCGCCATGTTACACGTGCAGTCATCAGGCAAAAAAGAAGTCACTGGGGCCAACGTATTGGTCGCGATTTTTGGTGAAAAAGATTCACACGCGGTGTTTTTCTTACATCAACAAGGCATTACGCGTTTAGATATTGTTAATTACATCTCGCACGGCGTTTCAAAAATACCTGATACTGAAAAACCAGAAAGTGCAGACCAAGAAGTTGAAACCGAAGCGCCGCCCGCCGGTGCTTTAGAAAACTATACGCTTAACCTCAATGTGCAAGTGGCCGCTGGAAAAATTGACCCGCTGATTGGCCGCGGCCCAGAATTAGAGCGCGTCGTGCAAACTTTATGCCGTCGCCGTAAAAATAATCCGTTGTTAGTCGGCGAAGCGGGTGTTGGTAAAACCGCGATTGCTGAAGGCTTAGCGCGCCGCATTGTAGAAGGCGACATTCCAGAAGTGCTGGCGAACGCCACGGTTTATTCGCTTGATATGGGCGCTTTACTTGCCGGCACGAAGTATCGCGGTGACTTTGAGCAACGCTTAAAAGCCGTAATGAAACAACTCGCTGAAAAACCAGATGCGATTTTGTTCATTGATGAAATTCACACTTTAATCGGCGCTGGATCAGCCAGTGGCGGCACCTTAGATGCCAGCAACTTACTCAAACCAGCCCTTTCAAACGGCTCGTTAAAATGCATTGGCGCAACGACATACCAAGAATATCGCGGTATTTTTGAAAAAGACCATGCGCTATCGCGCCGCTTTCAAAAAGTGGATGTGACTGAACCGAGTGTGGCTGAAACCATCGAGATTTTGAAAGGCTTGAAATCACGCTTTGAAGAGCATCATCATGTGAAATATTCAGCGTCTGCGCTCACGACAGCGGCAGAACTTTCAGCCAAATACATTAACGACCGCCATTTGCCTGATAAAGCGATTGATGTGATTGATGAAGCCGGGGCGGCACAACGTATATTGCCAAAATCAAAACAGAAAAAAGTCATTGGCAATAAAGAGATTGAAGATATCATCGCCAAAATTGCGCGTATTCCGCCCAAAAATATTACTGCGGATGACAGAAGTGCGCTCAAAACGCTGGAGCGCGATTTGAAAGCCGTGGTGTTTGGCCAAGATAAAGCCATTGAAGCCCTCACATCTGCCGTAAAAATGGCGCGTAGCGGCTTGGGCGGCAACAATAAGCCTGTCGGCAGCTTTTTATTCAGCGGCCCGACCGGTGTTGGTAAAACCGAAGTTGCAAAACAGCTGGCCTATATCATGGGCATCGAGCTAATCCGCTTCGACATGAGTGAATACATGGAACGCCATGCAGTGAGCCGCCTGATTGGCGCACCTCCGGGCTATGTGGGTTTTGAGCAAGGCGGCCTGATGACTGAAGCCGTAACGAAGCATCCGTATTGCGTATTGTTGTTGGACGAAATTGAAAAAGCCCATCCGGATATTTTCAATATTCTGTTGCAGGTGATGGATCACGGCACGCTCACAGACAATAACGGCCGAAAAGCGGACTTTAGAAACGTGACGATTATCATGACGACTAACGCTGGTGCTGAAAGCTTATCTAAATCCAGCATGGGCTTTACCACCGCCAAACAAGTGGGCGATGAGCAGGCCGATATTAAACGCTTATTCTCACCGGAGTTCCGCAACCGCTTGGATGCGACGGTGTCATTTGCGCCATTATCACAAGAAATTATCATCCGCGTGGTAGACAAATTCTTGATTCAACTAGAAGATCAATTGCATGACAAAAAAGTGGAAGTGACCTTCAGCGATGCCTTAAAAGCCTTTTTGGGCAAAAAAGGTTTCGACCCACAAATGGGTGCTCGCCCAATGGCGCGCTTGATTCAAGACACTATTCGCAAAGCGCTGGCAGATGAGTTGTTATTCGGCAAACTTGCCAACGGTGGTAGCGTGCATGTGGATATTGATAGCAAAGACGAAGTGAAATTGATTTTTGCGGACGATAAAACACTTTCAGAAAGCGCTTTAGCCGAAGTTTAATTCACCACACTGTAGGAGCGATTTTTTAATCGCGAATTGCACTAAGTCACATTGCATTCGCGATTAAAAAATCGCTCCTACTTTTCAATATAAGTTGGCTGTTTTTCCATGATGCTCACAAACAGTTGAGAATCTACTAAAATTTTTTGCCAATCTTTCAGTTTAGAGTAAGGCGAATCATCAAACCAAGCGGCATCTACCGCAGCAAATTGCCGCACAAATGGAAAGATTGCAATATCAGCCATACTAAACGTATCGCCAAATAAATATTGATTTTTTTGCAGTAAATTTTCTAATTTTTGCAAAAACACTTCGCCATCGGCCCGATATTGAATTTGCGTTTTATGTGGGTAACGCTCAGGATATTTGTAAGCATCTAACGCGGGTTTAAACTCGCCATCATTCTCTGCAATAAGCGCTAAAACAGATGCTCCAGCACCCGCATGAATATTGGCGTTCACGCATGAATAACCCGCTTTAGCTGGTATATTCTGCGAGGACAACCCTTGCGGTTGCAGGGCATGCGTTTTTAATGCCCATTGCATGATTTCTAAGCTTTCATCAATTACTTTGCCATCAGGTAGCACCAACACAGGCACGGTGCCTTTGGGGGAAACTTGCAACATATGGGCTGGTTTTTCGCGTAGTGAAATTTCGCGAATCTCAACGTAAACGTTTGCCAACTTAAGCGCCATACGCGCACGCATCGCGTAAGGGCAGCGACGATATGAATATAGAATTGGTAGTGCCATGACAGCTAAAAGCTAGCCTAGCGAGCTACAAACTTCGTGCACCAGTTTAGGCCCCTTGTAAATTAACCCACTGTAAACCTGCACAAGGTCTGCCCCTGCGGCGATTTTTTCTACTGCATCTGCACCGCTTAATATACCACCCACGCCGATAATCGGCACAGCACCCTGCAAGCGTTGCGACAATTGCTGAATGACTAATGTCGATTTTTCACGCACAGGCGCACCTGACAAACCGCCTGTTTCTTCGGCATGCGCCATGCCTTGCACCATGTCGCGCGCCAACGTCGTATTGGTCGCAATTACACCGTCAATGTTATGTTGCATCAACAAATCAGCAATTTCATTCACTTGGCTCTGCGCTAAGTCTGGCGCGATTTTTAAAGCCACTGGCACATAACGTCCGTGAGTGCCTGCCAGTTTCAACTGCTCAAGCTTGAGCGTGGCGAGTAAATGAGACAACGCTTCTTTTTCTTGCAATGCACGCAAATTCTTGGTGTTGGGTGAGGAAATATTCACCGTGATATAACTCGCATACGCATATACTTTACGCATGCAGATTAAATAATCATCCACCGCATTTTCATTTGGCGTGTCAAAATTCTTGCCAATGTTAATCCCCAGCACGCCTTTATATTTGGCAGCTTTCACGTTTTCAATTAAGTGATCCACACCTAAGTTATTAAAGCCAAAACGGTTCACAATGCCTTGTGCTTCTTCCACACGAAACAATCTCGGTTTAGGATTGCCCGGCTGCGGACGGGGCGTCACTGTGCCAACCTCTATAAAACCAAAACCTAACGCAGCCATTCCATCAATCACCGCTGCGTTTTTATCCAAGCCCGCGGCTAAACCCACCGCATTCGGAAAAGTAATCCCCATCACCTGTCGAGGCTGACAAACAGGTGGCGCAGGGTAAAACTTCAAAGAGCCCAAACGTTCAGCAGTTTTTAAGCTGTTTAAGGTAAAGTCGTGAACAGTTTCAGCATCAAACTGAAACAAAAGTGGGCTGATAAGTTTGTAAATATTCATGCTGCAATTTTACTTGTATTCTGCAATATCACCAAAAATCACAGCGCGCGTGTAGGCAAAAAACCGCTGCCAAAATTGCACTAAAAAACCGAATAAAAATACTCAATATTCTACGTGAAAAAAATAATGCTCTGGAAGCCTTTATTTACAAGGCTTCCAGAGCATCAAAAAAGGTTGTGGTTGAATTTTGACTAAATTAACCATTCATTCATAGTTTATTTTGCCAGCGCCACTTCCACCAAATTGTCACTAAATGTGGTGGAATGCCCCATATCACCAAACTCTGCAGAGCTAATGCAATTTACCGTGCCATTATTTAACTGGCGCCAATAACCAAGTGTGGCGACAATAATCCCTGCATTTACATCGTCTGAGATTTTTGCCACCCCTTCAAACGTACCTCTATCATTAAACACTTTCACGACACTGCCTGTATGAATGCCACGTGCTGTGGCATCAAACTGGTTAATCAGCACAAACTGCTCACCTTGCCCTTTAATTTTCTCCTCCACATTGGCATAACAAGAATTTAAAAAGCCATGACTTTTAGGCGAAATTATATTTAACGGATATTTCGCGGCTAAGGCTGAGTTAGTTGCTGGTGTCTCGCGTGATGGCACGTAATCAGGCAAGCTGTCCAAATCTTCACCTGGCTGAAAACCTTCATACATTTGCCGGAAAGGCCCTGCGACAAAGTTTTTTGCCCCTTCTACCAAAAAGTGACATTTACCCGTTGGGGTAGGAAAATCTCCGTTGGCATGGCGGGCGCGTACGTCTTTATCGCCAAAAGCTTTTAAGCGCGCAAAGCCATGTTTGCGTAAATACGCTAAATCGATGCCCTCACAAGTTGGTGCATTCCAATCAACGTAATTTTCGAGGCACTCGGTGTCATTCCACTTAAAGTTGTCTTCTTCATAGCCCAAACGTTTGGCTAATTGCCTAAAAATTTCATTATTAGGAATAGCCTCACCTGGTGGGTCAATACATTTTTCATTGTAGGTAAGGTACAAATGTCCCCATGACAGCACCATATCTTCCATTTCGGCACCCATGGCCGCGGGCAGTACAATATCGGCATAGGCTGCCGTGTCTGACATAAAATGCTCAGCCACAACTAAAAACAAATCTTCATTCGCTAAGCCTTTGGCAATTTTGTCAGTTTCTGGTGCTTGAGTGAGTGGATTAGTGTTCCATACCATCATCGATTTAATCGGTGTTTTAAGATTAAGCTCACCTGTAAGCGCACGCCCTAATTGCAGATTATTTACCACTGGTGTGCCTTCCGGAATTAAATCTGGGCGCGAAATGATATCAAATTTGTAAGGATGCTCCCACACCGGAAACTGCAACGCACCGCCACCCACATGGCGCCATGCACCAATCAATGCAGGTAAACTGCTTACTGCGCGTATTGCTTGGCTACCGCCATAACTTCTTTCAAGCGCGACACCCATACGAATCGCCGCTGGTGGCGTAGTGGCATATTCACGGGCAAGTTTTCGAATGTCATCTGCAGCAATCCCTGTGATTTCAGCGGCCCATTCAGGGGTGCGCGTTTTAGCACGTTCTGCCAATTCTTTGTAGCCTATGGTGTAATTATCAATGTAATCTTGGTCAACCAAGTCTTCTGCAATAATCACATTCATCATCGCCATCGCAAGTGCGCCATCAGTGCCGGGTTTTGGGGCAATATGCCAATCGGCCTCTTTTGCAGTTTTAGACGCATAGGAGTCAATCACCACCACCTTAGCACCTTTTTTCTGCGCTTCGTGAATGATGTGCCAGTGATGTAAATTTGTACTGACTGAATTACATGCCCAAATCACAATGTAGTTAGAATGTATAAAACTTTCTGGATCTACCCCCGCGGTTGGTCCAACGGTTAATAACCAAGCGGTACATGAGCCTTCTCCACAAAAAGTTCGTTCACATACAGTTGCCCCCATACGGTTAAAAAATGCATCACCCCCATTAAGGCCATGTACCAAGCCTTGGTTGCCTAAATAGCTATTAGGCATTATCGCGTGCGGGCCATCCTTGGCAATAATCGCCTTCCACTTAGTAGTTATTTCATCTAGCGCCTCATCCCAGGTAATACGTTTAAACTGTTTACTGCCTTTGGGGCCTGTGCGTTTGAGCGGATAGAGTAAGCGGTCTGGGTGATAGTGGCGTTTTTCGTAATCTTTGAGCTTGACGCATAGGCCGCCACGCGTCATGGGATGCTCTTTATTGCCAGTGACTGAAATCAGTTTTTTATCTTTAACGGTATACACCATGCTGCACGTATCCGGGCAATCATGTGGACAACCACCGTGAAAGGTTTTTATTGAAGTTTCAGCTGGTGCATTCATCGTTCTCTCCTCAAAAATCAACTTACATACAAATGTAGATGACACATATTCTTATTTTTTCAGTCAATATATACCAACCTGTATAGCAATGCAATGGCATAATAATCACTCAGAAAACTCAAGCCAATTTGAACGAAATGAACACAAAAAATAAACCTCTGCCACTCCTCGGCGGCATCACGCCCAAAGCATTTTTGGCTGAATACTGGCACAAAAAACCGTTACTGATTAAAAATGCGATTGCCGATTTCACCGGCTTACTCAGCCCAGAAGAACTGGCCGGGTTGGCGTGTGAAGACGAAGTACAATCGCGCATTGTGGAAGAAATCAATGGTGTTTGGCATGCCAAGCATGGTCCGTTTGATGAAAACGATTTTGCCGCACTGCCTGACCAACCCAATCCAAATCATCGCTGGACATTGCTGGTGCAAAGCGTCAACCATTATCTGCCTGAAGCCAGCGCCTTATTGCAGCAGTTTGATTTTATTCCTCACGCAAGGCTGGATGACTTGATGGTGAGTTATGCACCAGACGGTGGCGGTGTGGGCCCACATTTTGATAGCTACGATGTGTTTTTGCTCCAAGGCCAAGGCCAGCGTTTATGGCGGATTAGCGAGCAAACCGATTTAAGCCTCATTGAAGGTGCACCTTTGCGTATTTTAAAGCACTTTGACACTGCACAAGAGTGGTTACTAGAAGCAGGCGATATGCTTTATTTACCCCCTCATTTGGCACATTGGGGCATTGCCGTATCAGACGGCAAAACTGATTGCATGACGTATTCCATCGGCTTTAGAGCGCCCAAACAGCAGGAACTTGCCAGTGAGTTTTTAGGTTTTATGCAAGATAAAATTAACCAAGAAACAACTGCTTACACGGGCGTTTACCAAGACCCCGATTTAAGCCTGCAAGACCACCCAGCCGAAATCAGTGATGACATGGTGAATATAGTCAGCACCATGCTCAAAGCGATTCAGTGGTCAAACTTGGATATTGCTACTTTTTTAGGGACTTATCTTTCTGAACCCAAGTCTGACGTTGTGTTTGAAGCCAACAAAAAGCTAAAACTCGCCACCTTTAGTGAAAAAATTGCAAAAAGTGGCTTGCGCCTTGACCTTAAAAGCCAGATGTTATTTTTTTCGAACCACTTTTTTATCAACGGTGAATGGGCTGACTTTTTTGGCGAGCCTGCCGAGTGCCTTAAAACATTAGCAAACCATCGCAGCTTAGACGCAATAAGCATTGAAGATGACAAGTTGCTTCAACAACTATATGATTGGTATATTGTCGGTTACATTAACATTCGCTAACTTGTTTGCTGATTAAAATACGTTATGAACAATTACACCGCATTAGCACCTAATCAAATCATTGTAGGCGAGCGCCTTTATGAAGAGGCCATTGACCTCATTTTAGCCAGCGCGCAAAACGAACTACTGATTTTTGACCAAGATTTGCGGCAGGGTGACTTTGCCAGCCTAAAAAAGTTTGAGTTTTTTCAACGCTTTTTAAGTGACAACCTCAATAGCCGTTTAACCATTATTTTGCAAAACACCGCGTTTTTTCAAGAAAAATGCCCGCGACTGTATAAGTTACTGTCAATTTACGGTCACAAAATGATGGTATATGAAACCAATAATACCGCCAAACACGCCAAAGACTGCTTTATTTTGGCGGATCAGCAGCATTACATTAAGCGCATTCATATCGACCAAGCGCGCTTTAAATATGCCTTCAATGATGCAGAATCTGTTTTACAACTGCAATCACGCTTTCAAGATTTACTTGAAGCCACTGAAACCACGGTATCTGTAACGCGGCTTGGTCTTTAATATGGCCAACTTAACATTACGTCACTTTAGAGCTAGCCTATGTTTTTTATTTGCCATGCTGTTTTCAGTCACGGCAATGGCTGCCACCGAGTTTAAAATTATTACCTTACAGCACCGCTTTGCAGATGATCTGCTGCCTATTATTCAGCCTTTAGCAGGTGAGGATGGCGTGGTCACTGGCATGCAAAATCAGCTAATCTTTCGTACGAGTCCTGAAAACATGGCCGAGATTGAGCAAGTCATTGCCAGTATGGACGTGGCGCGTAGCAATTTAAAAATCACCGTGAACCGACAAAACAATTTAGATTCCACTCAACACGGCGTAGACGTGAGCGGCCGTAAGCGCATTGGCAATGCGGCGATTAGCACCAACCGCTACCCAAGGCAGGCGCGGGATGGTGTGCAAATAGATATTCAAAACAACAGCAGCACAACAAAACAGAATAACCAGCAATTTATCAATGTGGTGGATGGCGAATTTGCATTTATTCAGGTGGGGCAATCTGTGCCGTTTACGCAAGAATGGCGTACTTTCGCACACCGCTATACGCATATTCAACGCACCACAGAATTTATCGAGGTTTCAACCGGCTTTGCAGTTCGTCCCCGTAGCATTGGTGGGCAAATTGAACTCGACATTACACCTAGGATTGCACAACTCAACCAGCAGGGCTTTATCGATTTTGAAGCGCTACGCACCGTGGTGCGCGTCAATAAAGGTGAGTGGTTTGATTTAGGCGGCGCCATGCAGCGAAATGATGAAGTGAGCCGCGCCATTTTAAGCTTTAAAAACAAAGCGCAAACACAAAATAATGTGCTCAATATTCGGGTAGACGACTAAAAAGTTGTAAAAATAAGACGTTTTCTCACCTGTATTTGCTAACTCTTTAAAAATAATCACTTTATTTTAAAAATTTACTGGTTTTATTTAAAATTACTGGTAGAATTCGCGCCACTCGGTATAGCGTTTAAGGACAACCTTATAGCAAGTATCGAAAAAAGTTTTTTAACTCGTGATTTAAACCTTAAGGAAATAAAATGACACGTTCTGCTCTACTTGCTGCATTGTTGGCTCTTGCTTTAACTGCTTGCGGCGAAAAACCTGCTGAAGCCCCTGTTGAAGCTGCACCTGCTGTTGAAGCTGCACCTGCTGTTGAAGCTGCACCTGCTGTTGAAGCTGCACCTGCTGTTGAAGCTGCACCTGCTGTTGAAGCTGCACCTGCTGCTGAAGCTGCACCTGCTGCTGAAGCTGCACCTGCTGCTGAAGCTGCTCACTAAGTAACTTTAGTAAAAAACAAAAAAGCCGACTTTTAGTCGGCTTTTTTTTGTCTTATTCACGGCCATGTTTACAAAATTCACGGCCATGTTTACAAAAATTCCATTCAAAATTCAGCCAATTAAATGGCTCATTGTCAGTCAACCAAACACTTCAAATTGACATTAAAATTGTTAAATTTACCGCCTTAAAACCTACGAGAAAAAAATAATGCTCTGCAAGCCTTTATTTATAAGGCTCTCAGAGCATCAAAAAAGGTTTGGCTTAAATCGTGCGCCAATCAAAGCCTAATAGTTGGTCTGCAATGCCAATAAAATCATCCTCACAACCAAGCACTTTAGCCAAAGCTGATTGCGCTAATTTTGGCGTGTTATTTTTGGCACTTAAATGCGCGGCCACAATATGGCGTAATTGCTGATGATTTAATTTTGAAAGCAACTGCGCGGCATCTGAATTTTCCAAATGCCCTAATTCACCGCCCACGCGCTGTTTGAGTGGCCAGCTATAGGGGCCAGTTTTTAGCATATTGGCATCATGATTGCACTCCAGCACCAGCGCGTGGCAATTTCTGAGATTTTCTTCAATATGTGGGGTTGTGCGGCCAACATCCGTCAGCACGCCGAGTTGCATTTGACCATCTGAAAATAAACATTGAATTGGCTCACGCGCATCATGCGGCACCGGGTAAGGCTGCACTTCAATCGCATCAATCGCAAATGCTTGGTGGCTATTGATAATATTGAGTTGGAGTTGATGCTGGTTCGGCATGTAGCGCGACACCATTTTGTGCGTGCCGTAAGTAAGCCATACCGGAATTTGATACTTTGCCGCAAATTTGAACACGCCACCAGCGTGGTCATCATGCTCATGCGTGACCACAATGCCAGAAATACTTTCCGGCTGTACATTTAAGCGCGCAAGCCTTGCAACGGTTTCTTTGATACTAAAACCGCAGTCCAGCATTACCGTGGTGCGGTTCACTTCAACAAGGAGGGCGTTACCTGCGCTGCCGCTACCGAGGGATGCAAACCGCATATTCAGTCACTAGCGCAATTGCTCGTACATTAACGCCACAATACGGTTAGCCGTTGTCGTGCCCACGCGTGCGCCGTCTTTATCTACCACCGTTACCGAGGTTTTATCTGACTCGCCATCAGCCACTTTAATGCGGTATTGTTTTTCTAGGTTACCGCTTTTCTTGTCATCTTTACCCCAGAATTTCAGGCTATCCATGATGCTTTTTTCTTCTTTTTTAGCGGCGGTTTCTGGTTCTTTTTTGTCGTCATCTCCCCAGAATTTTAAGGTTTCTAACAAACCTTTCTTTTTCTTAGGGCTGTCGTCAATGTCTACATCGGCATAGCGCACATAAAATACGCCTTCAGAACGATTTTTATCTTCAATCACAAAGCCAATGCGGTCAAGCGCCAAGCCAACACGGCGCCATGCGCGGTCAAACGGGTCGTTCACATAAAGCGTTGCGCTACCATCTTTTTCTTTCACAACTTCTGCACGTTTAATTTCAACCGTGTTAGCCATCACCGCTTTGGATTTTTGCTCTTCAACGCCTAGTTTTACCATCAAACGACGAAGCAACTCTGCATCAAGTTCATCATCACGCGCATCCGCCGTTGGTGCTTTTTTGGCATCGGCTTTGTAGCCCGTGTCAATTTCACCCAGTTGAGTTTGCACCCTGTTCTTACCATCATCAGGCGCGCCTGCAACTGAGCGATGCGTCATGTAAATTTCAGTAGTGTCTGGCTCTGTGCCGTGGTCTAGCCGTGTTTTAAATTTTTTCTTATCCGCAAATCCTGATAATTTATCTAACCATTTATCAAATTTATCGCCAATATTGCCGGATGTGTCTTTTTTAATCGCGTCAGAATCAATCCATTCGGTTTCCATCACGCCCAATTGCGCATCTTCTTTACGCACGGCAAAGCCTTGGTCTGTCCAAAATTCGCGTATCACTGGCCAAACTTTTTCTGCTGGTGCATTGACGACCAACCAGCGCTGCGCGCCCGCTCTTACCAAACGCACCCCTTCAGGCGTCGCCAACACTTTTTCAACGCCCGCTTCTTGGCCTTCTTGCGCCTGACTATAAGTAGAGTAACTTGTGCTACCAGGAATAGAATAAGCATCGCTCACAGGGCTGGCTGTCAAATCAGGCGGTACTTCCAGCGGCTTAGAGCGGCCGGCGCCTTTGTAATCAGACGAGTTATCAATAAATGGAATGGAGTCACAAGCTGCCAAGCTTGAAAGCAGCAGTGCATAAATGGCAGTATGTTTAATCATATTCGTTTTGTTCAATTGTTTCATGCAGACCTCTTGAGAAAATGCTGTCAATTTTTTGGCGATGGCACTCATGGTGATGATAATAGTTCAGCGGGTTTACAAGCATCACGTAATACTTCATGATACTGCGCTGACAATTGCACCATGGGCAAACGAATGCCGGTTTTAATCAAACCCATTTGTGCTAACACCCATTTCACAGGAATCGGGTTAGCCTCTACAAATAGTTTTTGGTGTAAGGCAAAAAGTTTGGCGTTTATCGCGCGCGCTGTGGCCACATCGCCTTTCAGGGCGGCCTCGCACATCTCATGCATGAGTTTTGGTGCCACATTACCCGTCACCGTAATCACGCCTTTGCCACCGAGCAACATCAAACTTAGCGCTGTTGCGTCATCGCCGCTCAACACCACAAAATCTTTTGGCGCACGTAATAATAAATCTGTACCGCGCTCTATGCCGCCTGTGGCATCTTTAATGCCCACAATATTGCGATGTGAAGATAGGCGCAGCGTTGTGTCGTTGCTGATATCGCAACCCGTGCGCCCCGGCACGTTATACAAAATTTGCGGAATTTCTACCGCATCCGCCACCGCTTTAAAGTGCTGATACAAACCTTCTTGCGTTGGTTTATTGTAGTAAGGAGCCACCAGCAGGCAGGCATTTGCGCCTAACTCTTTAGCCTTTTGGGTAAGGACAATCGCCTCTTTCGTTGAATTTGCCCCCGTGCCCGCAATGACAGGCACACGACCGTTGACTTGACTTACAGCCGTTTCAATCAACAAGCAGTGTTCATCAAAATCCACTGTCGGTGACTCGCCCGTTGTCCCTACAATCACAATGCCATCAGTGCCTTCTGCAAGATGAAAATCAATCAACGCGCGTAGCGATGAAATATCTAAACGGCCATCTTCAAACATCGGCGTAACAATCGCAACTAAACTACCTTGCAGCATACTTAAACCTAAATTTTGATAATCCATTATTTTAACTCATATTTCCCATGACAACACGAAATGATAGCGACTAATCTAACGTAGATGTTATTCGATATGCTTATACTCTTATAAGCAAACGTACTAACCTCGATCAGGTTTACGCGCTATATTATGCTGATAAAATACCGTGGAAGATTAGCGAGTACAGGCGCAAACGCGGTATAATTTCACGCAGATACCGCATAAATTCATAACCATGACCTTCAATTTACAACATTACTTCATGATTTTAATTGGCACCGTGTTGGTGAACAACATCGTGCTGGTTAAGGTGTTGGGGCTTTGCCCATTTATGGGAGTTTCTAAAAAATTAGAGACTTCGCTCAGCATGGCTGGGGCAACGGCGTTTGTGTTGAGCATTGGCTCTATGACAAGCTGGGGGGTTAATCATTACTTACTCGAACCCAATAATCTTTTTTATTTACGTACCTTGTCATTTATAGTGATTATTGCAAGTGTGGTGCAACTCACTGAAATGGTGATGGAAAAAAACTTTCCGCCGCTATATCAGGGCTTAGGTATTTTCTTGCCACTCATTACCACTAACTGCGCGGTACTGGGCATTCCACTATTAAACGCTCAGGCAAGCCATAGTTTTTTAGAATCCCTATTATTTGGCTTGGGCGGCGCACTGGGGTTTTCGCTCGTGCTAATTCTATTTGCGTCGATGCGAGAACGACTCGAAGCCGCTGATGTGCCCAAAGTGTTTCAAGGTTCAGCCATCGCCATGGTAACAGCCGCACTCATGAGCCTTGCGTTTATGGGCTTTGCGGGTTTAGACAGGTACTAGCCAAACGTATGCTCACGGCGCTCTACATTATGCTTGGTCTTGCCTTGGTATTGGGCTTGGGGCTAGGTTATGCCGCACTCAAATTTAAAGTAGAGGGCGACCCGCTTATTGCACGTATTGATGCCATTTTGCCGCAAACGCAATGCGGACAATGCGGTTACCCCGGTTGCAAACCCTATGCAACAGCCATTGCCAATGGCGAAGCCGATATCAACCAATGCCCGCCTGGCGGCGATGCAGGGGTCCACGCGCTGGCAGATTTATTAGGCGTGGAATATAAACCGCTTAACGCTGAACACGGCGCGCCTAAACCTAAATCCGTTGCGTTTATTGATGAAAAAACCTGCATTGGCTGCACCTTGTGCATACAAGCCTGCCCGGTGGACGCAATTTTGGGTGCAGCTAAACATATGCACACCGTTATTAGTAGTGAATGTACAGGTTGCGAACTCTGCGTAGCGCCCTGCCCTGTGGATTGCATCACCATGGAACCGATTGCTGAAACGCCTGACAACTGGAAATGGAAATATCCTGTCATTCCCATTCGCGCCGTGCCGTTACATGAAGTGAAATGAAATGCGTCTTAAACCAGTGAATGATATATGAACGCTATTCTGAATTTTTTTAAGCCAGACTTTTTAAAACAAAAGCGGGGCGTGCATCCGCCGGAGCATAAGGCGGAATCAACGCAACTGCCGATTGCCAAATTAGCCATGCCGCAAAAACTGGTGCTGCCGTTGCGCCAGCATATTGGTAATATGCCTAAAATTTTAGTCAGCGTGGGTGAACATGTACTAAAAGGGCAATTACTCGCCACGCCAGAATGTACGGTTTCCGCGGCGATTCACGCGCCCACTTCTGGCACTATTTTATCTATTGCAGACGAAATTATTCCACATCCTTCAGGGCTGCCCGATAAATGTATCACGCTGATTCCTGATGGAAAAGACCAGTGGGCCAATTTAACGATGATTGACTGGCGTAACGCACCAAAAGAAGCACTGATTGCCAGTTTATGCACCTCTGGGATTGTTGGTTTAGGCGGCGCTACTTTTCCAACCCATATTAAATTACGCAGCAGCGGCAAATCAAACATTCAAACTTTAGTCATTAACGCGGCGGAATGTGAACCCTACATCACCTGCGACGACATGCTGATGCGAGAACATGCCGAAGAAATAGTACAAGGCATTGAAATTGCGCAATATTTATTGGGCGCAGAAAAAAGCGTCATTGGCATTGAAGATAATAAATCCATCGCCCAGCAAGCCATGCAGGCCGCGCTGACGGGCAAGCCAATTTCAATTGTCACGGTGCCGACCCTTTACCCCAGCGGCGATGCGCGGCAGTTGATTCATCTGGTTTCTGGCATTGAGATTCCGCATGACAAACGTGCAACCGAAATGGGCGTTCAGGTGTTTAATGTGGCCACCGTGCGGGCGCTTTATCGGCATTTTACTTTTGGTGAACCCGCTATCAATCGGGTGGTGACAGTCACGGGCAACGTCGCCCAGCCACAAAATTTTGAAGTATTATTTGGTACGCCGTTAACTGCGCTTACACAAGCCACAGGTGGCGCAAAACCTGACACAACGCACTATATTATGGGCGGCCCCATGATGGGGTTTGACTTACCCACACCCGAAGTGCCCATTACCAAAGCTACCAACTGCATTATTGCGGCTTCACCGCATTTATTTGCCCCGCCACCGCCAGCCATGCCTTGCATACGTTGCGCCCGGTGCGCAGAGGCCTGCCCGATTCAATTGCAACCGCAAGAACTTTACTGGTTTGCCAAATCGGACGCTTTTGAAAAAGCCCGGGATTACAAACTGTTTGACTGCATTGAGTGCGGCGTGTGCACGTATGTGTGCCCAAGCAATATTCCGCTTGTACAATATTTTAGGTACGCAAAAAGTGAAGTGATTGCCGCTGATAAAGCCAAAGAAGCGGCCGATTTAGCGCGCGAACGCAACGAATTCAGGCTGGCGCGTATTGAGCGAGAAAAACAAGAACGCGCACAAAAACATGCTGAACGTGCGCTGGGTACAAAAGCTGAAGCGGCTAAGGCTGCAAGTGCCAAAACAGACGCTGCAAATGAAGCCCCAACAACAGAAGCACCGATAAACAGCGCGACTGACGAGGCCGCCAAGGCGGCAAAACAAGCGGCCATTGCCGCCGCAATTGAGCGGGCAAAAGCGGCCAAAGCTGCGGCCGATGCAACTGGGTTAGCACCTAAAAACACGGCGCCAGCCAACCCCGCTGTGCAGCAAGAAATCGCTGAAATAGATGCTCGGCGAAAAAATGTTGGTCTAGCCAATACAAATGAAGCGCCAATGATGGCAGATGCTGAAAAACAAGCTAAAATCGCCGCAGCCATTGCGCGGGCGAAAGCAGCCAAAGCGGAAGCCGAAGCTGCAAAACAGGCGCAAAATTTAGAATTGAAGGAATAACTTGAACCGCTCTCCTTACATTTCAGACGCACCCAGTGTTAGCATGATTATGCTGAAAGTATTGCTGGCGCTTGTGCCGGGCATTTTTGCTTATGCTTGGATTTACGGTGGCGGCATTTTAGTCACCATTGCACTCGCCACCCTCACGGCGCTTGCTGCTGAAGCGGCCTTATTGAAAATTCGCCAACGCCCAATCAAACCCCATCTCATGGACTTAAGCGCAGTGGTCACCGCTTGGCTATTAGCATTAGCGCTGCCGCCGCTTGCGCCTTGGTGGTTGATTGTCGTCGGCACGCTGTTTGCCATTGTGATCGCCAAACAACTTTATGGCGGCTTAGGCTACAACCCATTTAACCCGGCGATGGTGGGGTATGCGGTGTTATTGATTTCATTTCCGCTCATTATGACCAAATGGCCTGCGCCTTTAATTTTGGCGCAAACAAAATTAAGTTTTTTAGACCAACTCTATTTCATTTTCAACCAAGTGCTACCAAACGATATCAAAGTTGATGCGATTACCTCGGCTACGCCATTAGATTATCTAAAAACACATCTCAAACTGAATCAAACCTTGTCCGAAATATCTCAAGCGCCCATTTTTGGCGTGTACGGTGCCAAAGGCGGCGAAGTCGTCACGGGCGCCTATTTGCTTGGCGGTCTTTATTTAATTCAACAGCGCATTATCGGCTGGCATTTACCAACGGCATTTTTGGGTGCGCTATCGGCGATTGCCCTGGTTTTTTATGTGGCTAACCCCGAACACTTTGCCAGCCCGTTATTTCATTTAACCAGCGGTGCATCACTACTTTGTGCATTTTTTATTATTACCGATCCCGTGAGCGGCCCCACCACACCGCGTGGAAAACTCTATTTTGCTGCGGGCGTCGGTGTGCTGACTTATCTAATTCGCGTTTATGGCGGCTACCCTGATGGCGTAGCGTTTGCGGTGTTGATCATGAATATGTGCGTGCCGCTGATTGATGCGCATACGCAACCTAGAGTGTTTGGCCACGAGAAATAACATGTCGAAGCTTTTCTTTAAAAACCCGATTGTTAAGCACGCTGTACAAACGGCGCTCTCGTTATTGGCGTTTGCCTTTGTGGGCACACTCATGCTGGCTTATGTGTTTGACATTACGCGCGCGCCTATTGAAGCGAGTGAAAAAGAGGCGCGTTTGGCGCTTTTTGCGCAAATTCTGCCAAAAGGCAATTACGATAACGATTTGTTAAAAACCACTGTGCAGATTCCAGCCAATGCGCAGCTGGGAAACCTGCAACCCAGCACGGCCAATGTTGCAAAAATCAACAACAAAACAGTGGCCGTGATTTTAGAAGCCATTGCCCATGATGGTTATAGTGGCGACATTAAATTACTCATCGCGTTACGCGCTGACGGCACCATTAGCGGTGTACGCGTATTAGCGCATAAAGAAACACCCGGGCTGGGTGATTACATTGACATTGCCCACGGCGACTGGATTAAACTATTCAACAATGAATCTGTCCATAAAACACCTGAAGCGCAATGGCAGGTTAAAAAAGATGGCGGTAAATTTGATTACATGGTGGGTGCAACCATTACGCCCCGCGCGGTAGTAAAGGCCGTGTTAAAAGCCACGCAATTTTTTGAGGCCAACAAAGCGACTCTTTTTTCAATTCAAACAACACAAGCTGAAAAATTAGCCCAGTAAAATACGCTGAAATATTTTGCAAAAAGCAGTGATTATTTTGAATTGAAAATTACATTTTACGCATTAAAAGTAACACAACCCTTTTACGATGCTCTGGGAGCCTTGTAAATAAAGGCTCACAGGGCATAAAAAAAATCCTCGGCGGATTTTAGGTGCTTTTAAATGCTTTTTTGCGCAAAAAAATTAAAGTAAAATTTCAGGCATAAACTACGCCGTTTGGCGCAAGTTTTTGAAGGATAAAATATGAGTAACATTTACAAAGAAATTGTCGAAAATGGCTTATGGAAGCAAAACCCCGGGGTGGTGCAACTCTTAGGGTTATGCCCAACGTTGGCTGTCACCACCACAGCCGTAAATGGCATAAGTTTAGGCCTGGCCACGGCTTTAGTCATGGCCGCTTCAAACGGTGCCGTGTCTCCGGTTCGCAAATGGATTGCGAGTGAAATTCGCGTGCCAGTGTTTATTTTAGTCATTGCCGCGCTCGTGACGGTGATTGATTTATCCATCAATGCGTTTGCCCACCCGCTACACAAAGTGCTGGGCATTTTTATTCCGCTGATTGTAGTCAATTGTATTGTGCTGGCCCGCGTTGAATCATTTGCCGCTAAAAATGCGCCTGTGCCTTCAATTTTGGATGGCTTGATGATGGGCATTGGTTTAACGCTGGTGTTAGCTTTGCTGGGTGCCATGCGTGAAATATTCGGTCGCGGCACGCTGTTCTCAGGGCTGGATTTAGTCTTTGGTCCAGCTGCCAAGCAGTTCATATTAACCGTAATTCCAGATTACCATGGCTTTTTACTGGCCGTGTTGCCACCGGGTGCTTTTTTGGGGCTGGGCATTTTAATTGCAGGGCGTAACTGGCTTGAACTCAGAAAAGCCGCCAAAACCAGCGCGCCTACACATCCGCTAAAACCTGCATTAAGCCACTAAATATCATCACCTCATTTAAGTGACTTATGAACGCTGAGAAACGCTTTGAAATTTTTAACCGCCTAAAACTCGCCATTCCCAACCCCGCCACTGAGCTCAAACACAACAGCACATTTGAGTTGCTGATTGCCGTGATTTTATCTGCCCAAGCGACTGATAAAAGCGTGAACCTCGCCACAGAAAAACTGTATGCCGTTGCCAATACGCCTGAGTCCATATTGGCATTAGGGCTGCAGGGCTTAGAAAGCTATATTCAATCGATTGGTTTATATCACGCAAAAGCCAAAAATGTGCTGGCCACTTGCCAGCAACTCATCAGCCAGCATCAATCACAAGTGCCTAATACGCGCGCCGCTTTAGAAGCACTTCCCGGTGTGGGCCGAAAAACGGCGAATGTTATGTTAAATACCGCTTTTGGCCAGCCGACCATTGCCGTGGATACGCATTTATTTCGTTTAGGTAACCGCATTAAACTGGCCACGGGCAAAACGGTGCTGGAGGTTGAAAAAAAATACTTAAAAACAATTCCACAAGCATTTATGCAAGATGCGCACCACCTGCTGATTTTGCATGGCCGCTATACCTGCACGGCGCGTAAGCCAAAATGCAGCAGTTGCTGTATTGAAGATTTATGCGAATATAATGCTAAGGAATACCATTAAGCCCATATGGAAACACAAAGAACCTCATGAAAGTTGCCACCAGCATCGTCATTGGCCGCACGGCTAACCCAAACCTTGCCGCACAAGCCGTAATGCAGGCCATGCACAAGGCCGATATCTCGATTGCGAATAGCGTATTACTGCTATTGAGTTCAGAGTTTGCCAATAATCCGCAGCCTGCTATTCGCGCTGCGGCCAAAGCAGGTAACTGTACGCAGGTCTTCGGCTGTTCTGCCGCAGGCATTTTTACAGAAGACGATTGGGTGCTGGATGCGCCCGCCGCTGCCGCAATGGTGTTTAGCGGAGACGTAGGTATTCAACCGGCCAAATCAAACCTCACACAACAATCACAACAGGCACTGCTCACCCTCACCGCACCTAATGCTATCAACAGCACTTGGCTAAATGATGGCCATGACCGCTATGGTGGCGTTTCTGGCGATGTGGTTGGGCAAGGGCCTTTTTCAGTTTGGCAAAATAGCAAAGGTGAAAGCGCAGGGCGGGTAGAAGCCATTTTTTCAGGCGTAAAACTTGCCACGAGTGCATCGCACGGTTTAAAGATACTGACCAAACCTAAAAAAATTCAAAGTACCGAGACCTTTGATATTACGCAACTTGACAATAAACCACCCTTTTTTGCCCTTCAAAAAGCCTGGGAGGCCGAGAGTAAAGGCAAGCCAGCCGCCAAAGACGCCACACTACCGCTTCATTTGATGATGGCGGCTTACGCCAATAGTGTGGAGGCGATCATGACAGGCGAATTCAACCAAACACATTTAATTAGTTTTGACGAAACCGTAGGCAGCGTAACGCTCGCACAGACCTTGCAGCCAGGCCAATTTTTAAGTTGGGGCATTCGTGATAGTGAAACAGCGCAACAAGACTTGCGCCAAATCACGCAACAGCTCACCGAAAACTTAGGCAGCAAGCCCGATTTTGGACTATTGTTTTCATGTATTGGTCGCGGCCCTTTTTATGATGGCATTGACCATGACTTAAATATCATTACACAGCAACTCCCCAATATGCCGCTGCTTGGCTTTTATGGCAATGGCGAAATTGCGCGGATTGGTGAACATAATCAGTTGCTACCCTACTCAGCCGTCTTAAGTTTATTTGCAACGCATCATACAAAATGAGTTTATTTAACCCCAGCCGCGATCAGGTTCGCCAGTTTTTTTTCAATACCTGGCAACAGTTTAGCCAACAAAAACCGCTCACTGATTTAGAAAAAATTGCGCTTGAAGTCATTCAAATGCACCCTGAATACCACGCCATTTTGAGTCATCCAGCGCAAACTAGCCAGCAGGAATACTTTCCTGAAATGGGCGAAACCAATCCATTTTTACACATGAGCCTGCATTTGTCTGTCATTGAACAAATTGGCATCAATCAGCCCATTGGTATTGCCAGCATTTATGAAAGCCTCAAGGCCAAACATCAAGAAGCACATCATGCCCAACATGATATTTTAGATTGTTTGGCCGAAACCATTTGGCAGGCGCAACGCAACCAGCGCCCGTTAGATGCAGAACATTATCTTACTTTACTCAACAAAAAGTTGATGTGAGTCCGCGTGAAAATATAGCTTA
>JAKQTB010000182.1 GCA_029569495.1 Pseudomonadota bacterium
AGGTCAAAAGGGTTGCTATTAAATTTCCCTAAAATCACTTTTAAATTGCCTGATTTTTTTAATTTCAGCACTCACTTTTCCGCTACAAATTTCACAAAAAACACTGCTTAAACCGCTGTTCTCATCGTTTGATTTAAGGCATTTTTTGCCTTGTATTGTCCCCTTATTAAAAAAAATTATTGGTTATGATGTTGCTATCAATTTAGGCCGCAAAGGCAATCAATATCAGGGATGTGCATCAAAATGAAACGTGTGTTGAAGTTAAAAATGAATCAAGAAACGAGGAAAATGCAAAAATAATTCTAAAGTTTTAATGCTCTCAACCGAAATAGATTCATCGGGCTGCTTTATTACGAGTTAAAAAATAAAGTTCGCGATTTTTAAAAAGGCAAATCAAAACAAATAGTTAAAGATAAGCCTAAAGTTTTTAAAACGCTTACCGATAATAGTTTTAACTGCCAAGCAATTGAATAAGTTGCAAAGCGAAAGCAGTCAAAGTGACATTAAACTTTATTTTATTTTAGGAGATTTATCATGGCATCAGTAATCAACACCAACATTGCTTCACTTAACACACAACGTAACTTAAGCGCTTCACAAGCTGGCTTAAACACTTCAATCCAACGTTTGTCTTCAGGCTTACGTGTAAATAGCGCAAAAGATGACGCGGCTGGCTTGGCCATTGCAACACGTATGGATTCACAAGTACGTGGGTTGAACGTAGCGATTCGTAATGCAAACGACGCAATTTCGTTCTCACAAACAGCTGAAGGCGGTTTGAGCAAAATTACCGATTCACTACAACGTATGCGTGAATTGGCAGTTCAATCTAAAAATGGTAGTAACACTGCTGCTGACCGTGGAAACTTAGATACAGAGTACCAAGAGCTTGCCAAAGAGGTGCTTCGTGTTGCAGGCAATACTAACTTTAACGGTGTGAATGCATTAAATGGTACTGCCCGTGATTTCCAAGTAGGTGCAGGCAATGCTGCTGGCGATACAATTTCTATTACTGGCACTGCGATTGCTACCAATGCAAACGTTGCTGCTGCAACAGGTGCGGCGGCGGGTGTTGCTACTACAACTGAAGCGTCTGACGCTATTGATGATATTGATTTAGCCTTGACAGACATTAACACTGAGCGTGCAACTTTTGGTGCGGCACAAAACCGTTTTGAAGCAGTGATTAGCAACTTGCAAATTGCTTCAGAGAATCAATCAGCTGCTAAATCTCGCATTATGGACGCTGACTTTGCTGCAGAAACTGCTAACTTAACACGCGGCCAAATCTTGCAACAAGCAGGTACAGCGATGTTAGCGCAAGCTAACTCAGCACCAAACGGTGTGTTGGCTTTGTTAAGAGGCTAATTAACCGATTAGTTAAAATGTAATTGAAAACCACAGGGTGAATCCACCCTGTGGATTTTTTGCAAAAGGATAACATCATGTTAAATGCAACGTTAGATGTTTATGACAAAGTAAGAGTAGCGGCTGCATCGCCTGTTAAAGCGAGCGGCCCTTTGCCGTTTTCAGGTGAGGCAAAAGCGAAGGTAAGCGCAGTTGAAGCAAAAGCACCCGCGCCTTTGATTGATGATGCTGCATTAGCAAATGCCGTGAAAATGCTCAATGACCATGTAGCGCCTGCTTTGCAGTCGATTGAGTTTTCAATGGACAAAGAGACCAATCGCACGATTGTGAAGGTGGTGGATACAGCAACGCAAAAAGTATTGCGGCAAATTCCCAATGAAGAAGTGATTGCGATTTCTAAAACATTAGGAAAACTGCAAGGCTTGATGATTCGGCAAACGGCTTAGTGCTAAATATTGCTTAGCAAAGAAGCATGGGTAAAGATTTTTTAAATGGTGCCGTTAAGATAAGTAGGTATTTATTTGTTTTAATGGGTTGTAAATAAAGGGATTCAGACATGGCGATTTCATCCGCAGGAATAGGCTCAGGGCTTGACGTAGCTGGTATTGTATCTGGCCTGATGCAGGTTGAGCGCCAGCCGCTGATTGCGGTTGCTAAGCAAAAAAGTGCTTTTGAAGCGAAAGTTTCAGCGTTTGGCACCATGAAAAGCGCGTTGTCTACGTTTCAAACCGCCATTAGCACATTGTCAGATTCCGCTAAATTTAGTGCGCAGGCGGTGACCTCGGGTGACGCAAAAGTGTTTACCGCCACAGCCAATGGCAAAGCCACCAATGGTGATTACAACGTCACCGTGAGCCAGTTGGCAAAATCACAAAAGTTAAGTATGGCAGGGTTGCCTAATGTTACTGATGTGATTGGCACAGGCACCCTAACCATTTCATTTGGTACGTTTACGCCTGCAACCACAACGCCTGCGGCGCCTGCAAGCTTTGCTGCAAATGCGGCCAAAACTGATATCACCATTGACATCAATAGCGCTAACAACACCTTGGCAGGTGTACGTGATGCGATTAACGCGGCTAATGGAAGCGTCAGCGCTACCATTGTGAATGACGGGTCTTCAAACCGCTTGGTGATTACATCAAAAGACACTGGTGAAGTGAATAGCCTAAAAATTACCGTGGCAGATGC
>JAKQTB010000187.1 GCA_029569495.1 Pseudomonadota bacterium
GAGTGCAAAGATTTCAGAGTACTCTCAATGGCGAGATACGCTGATTGCAACCATAGACGAATACGCAAACTGGCTTAACAATGAAGACAGCATTGATTCGATTCAAGAACTACGGCTATACGACATCAAAGATACGTTAAGAAAAGATCAGCTCGTTTTAGCGTTTTTGGCGGAGTTTTCTACTGGTAAAACCGAGCTCATCAACGCGTTATTCTTTTCTGACTTTAATCAACGTTTATTGCCCAGCTCACCCGGCCGCACAACAATGTGCCCAACAGAAATTTTCTGGAACGAACTGGACGAACCTTCGATTCGCCTTTTACCGATGGAAACCCGCCAAACGGACGACTCCATTACTTTTTTAAAAACCACACCTGAAATCTGGCACAAAATCCGTTTGGACATTTCATCAGCCGAGTCGATGAAAGAATCACTGGAAGTGTTGGCACAAAAGAGAAATGTTGATTTAGCCACCGCCAAAAGACTGGGGTTTTGGAACGAAAATGACAGTACGATGACCCGATCGCTTGCTGAAAATGGCACCGTTGAAATTCCGGCATGGCGCCATGCGTTGGTAAACTACCCGCACCCACTGCTAAAAGATGGCTTAGTGGTGATTGATACACCGGGCCTGAATACCATGGGTGCCGAACCTGAACTGACGCTTAGCATCATCCCTAGCGCGCACGCCGTGTTGTTTTTAACCTCAACAGACACTGGCATCACAAAGTCTGACATGCAGATTTGGACAGAATACGTACAAAAACGCGCCTCGCACAAATTGGTGGTGCTTAATAAAGTGGATACTTTGTGGGATGGTTTGGAAACACCCGCAGAAGTGGATGCCATTATTTTCCGACAAAAACAAAATACCGCACGCGAACTTGGGCTTGATGCGCGCAATGTGTTTGCCATGTCGGCGCAAAAAGCCTTGCTTGCTAAAATCAGAAAAGATGACGCCCTACTAGCACGTAGCGGGATTGGCTTGCTTGAAGACGCACTCGCAAACCAGCTGATTGATGCAAAACATGAAATTCTAGGCCGCGCCGTTATTACAGAATGCTCGAACATGATTCGCTCTACGCGTAAAATTGCGCAAATGCGTGTAAAAGACAGCAAAAGCCAACTTGAAGAATTGAAGGCTATGCAGCTCAAAAACCGTGATTCTGCCAAAGAAATTTTGGCCAACGTGGTTGCAGAGCGCAAACGTTACGAAGCTTCACTGTTGTCATTTAACCAAGGCAGTGAAAAAATCAAACGCTTGGGCGATAAATTATTACGCCATTTAAGCTTGGGTTATTTAGACACTACGCTAGCGCGCACGCGCCAAGATATGGGCGACAGTTGGACAACGGTTGGTCTGAACAGAAGCATGAAAGAACTGACCACGCTTGCGAATAACCTTGCTGAAGAAATTACCCTTGAAGGCAAAACCATTAAACAGCAAGCGGATGATTTATATCATTTATTCTGGAGCAAACATGGCTTTGAAAAAACCGAGGCCATTGCGCTCGATATGAGTAAATTTACAAAATCCATGCAGATGCTTGAAAAAGTGACTTCTGATTTTTGTAGTGACCCCATCAACATTCTGACAGAAAAACACTTCTTGATTCGCCGCTATTATTTAGGCTTAGGCGCGCAAATACAGGCAACTTTTGAAGAAGCTCATACAGACTGTACGCGCTGGCTCAACTTTGTGATTGATGAACTCAAAACACAAATCAACAGCCACAAAAAATCACTTGATGAGCGTGCAGAAACATTGATGCAATCACACAGCAGCGCCGACCAGTTGATACAATATTTAGAGAAAACTGAAAAAGAATACTACAAGCTACTTCAACGCTCGAGTGAATTGGATGGCATTTTGCTGAAGCTCATGCGCTCTACCAAATTTAGGCCTGAAAAACCGAAAGCGGCTGAATTAGGCGCGCCAGAATTAAATTTAAGCGGCTTTAATCAAGCGACATTGTCAGCCAATGCAGTGCTCAATAACACACAAACACAGACCCTTAATTAACCCAACCCTTTTGCATGCCTCTGGAAGCCTTTATTTATAAGGCTCGC
>JAKQTB010000211.1 GCA_029569495.1 Pseudomonadota bacterium
TCTAAACAGGTTTTTTGGCAATCTTCAGTGACATATACAATGCTCCAGCGCTCTTTCCAAAACGTGTTTGGCAGACTGGACCCTGCATCATTTTTAAGCTGACTCACATCACCCATTAACCTCGCCGGCTTCACCAACTCCCCCACACTGGTGCCGCTTGGCATCCAGTTGTATTTGTACATCGAGAAGACCACAAGTAAAGGAACTACAAAAAATATCAACATGAGCACCAACACAACCCGGCCTTTGCGCTGCTGTTGTGGAGAAAATTGTTCTTCTGTTTGCATGGATTACCCAAACTACTTTAAAAAAATATTCAAGAATCATTATCAGCCAATTTCTTGTACGGCATGATAAAAAGTTTTAAGTCTCAGCCTGATTTTCTGGCTTCACTCGGCTAATACTCATGTAAAGATAGATGAGTAATGTTGCCAGCGCAAACCCAAACCATTGATATGCATAGCCCAGATTTGTGGTAATGCGCTCTGCTGGCACCTGCCAATTTCGAACAAAACCACCCGCATTACTTGCCTGATCTAACTTGATCACTAAATCAGAAATCTGATAAGGCACGGCCTGCTTGTATTGCGCCATATTCATATTTTGCCAAACGGACTGCCAAGCCTGTGATTCTAACGTGTTGTCTACTTGTTGTGACTTACTTTCCAGTGTGAAGATTTTCTTACTCGGCACCCACACTTGTCCATGAATCGTTTGTGGCCCAGAAGGCGTATTAAATATAGGGATTTCTGCATGTGTATCGTTTGCAACTATCCAACCTCTATTCACCAAAACATACTCGCTGGTGCCATCAATTTTTAACGGCGTTATCACATGGTAACCAACACGACTGCCTTCCATTTGATTATCTAGCAAAAACTGGTACTTTGTATCATACTCACCCGTCACCACTACCTTCTTGTACTTCCATTCCTCAACATTGATTGATGGACTCGAATGCAACGTTGGAAACTTCAATGCCTGATCTGTCTGTGCTTGGTTAAATGCATTATGTATACGTTGTTTACTTTGCGCCTTATTGTATTGCCACAAACCGAAATGAATGAACATAGGTATACAAATAACGGCCAGTAATGTTCCCACCCATGACGGCTTAAAAACATAATGATGCATTCTAAATTGCAATTGTTTCATATGCGTCTCATAATGGTCGTACAAATTTTAGATTGGACAAACTCATGCTCATCAAGGTCATTGTCGTACTTACTTTAGTCGTAATTGTTGGTAGCTTATTTTCAGCATTATTTTTCTTGTCAAAAGACAAAACAGGCGGCGATAGAACAGTTAAGGCGCTCACCGTACGAATTGGCCTGTCTATCCTCTTATTTATTCTGTTGTTGATTGCTGGCAAGTTCGGTCTCATCGGCCACCGTTTATAACTTATGTCTCTAAATAAAAAGGGCGATGCCTAGGCATCGCCCTTTTTATTTGAATTACTTAAAGCCAGTATACAAAGATAAATAAACCCAACCATACCACATCAACGAAGTGCCAATACCAAGCCACACCCTCAAATCCAAAATGATGCTCAGGCGTAAAGTGACCTTTCATGCAACGGAGCAAAATAACAATCAGCATAATCGTGCCTAGCATCACATGAAATCCATGGAAACCAGTGAGCATAAAGAAGCTTGCACCATAAGCACCAGAACCTAATGTTAAACCCATTTCGGTATACGCTTCATGGTATTCCAAGGCCTGCAAAGCCAAGAACAAAATACCCAAAGCTACGGTTAATGCCATTCCAATCACTAGTTGCTTACGATTGTTTTTAATTAAACCCCAGTGCGCCCAAGTAATGGTGGCACCTGAAGATAATAACAGCGCTGTATTAATAGCTGGTAAACCCCATGCAGCCATCGGTTCAAAATGTGCAGGCGGTACATATTCTGTGCCTAAAACACTACCTCCTGGGCCAATAGAAGGCCATGTACTTAAAAAGTCTTTGTAGGGTGTAATGTCCGCATCATAACCGGCTAAATCAGGCACCGAGATTACACGCATATAAAACAACGCCCCAAAAAAAGCCGCGAAAAACGCAATTTCTGAACAAATAAACACAATCATCCCGATACGAAACGATTTGTCTTCCCAGGATTTGAATTGCCCTGAAACGCTCTCTGAAATAACGGAGCCCATCCATTTAAAAGTCATTGCCAATATCAGCAATGCCCCAAAAATCATCATCCATTTACCCGGTGCATGCAGATAAGCTAGACTTTTATCTGAGGTCACACTGAAAATAAAACCAGAGGCCAACGACAGCAGCCCAACTGAAATAATTGCTGGGTAATAGCTTCCGTGAGGAACATAATAATGATTGTTAGAATGTGTCGCCATGCAATAACTCCTGTGCATTTTTATAAATATTTTTAAATTCACAGTGACAAAAATCTGTCACTACCTCACCCGAAACTACAGACTACTAATTAATCTCACTACTTACTATTACTTACTGCAGGAAAAAATGAGTATGACAACGTCATCTCAGATACATCAGCCGGCAGTTCTGGACTTACAAAAAATCTTAACGGCATCTCTTTTTCTTCACCTGGATTAAGCGACTGCCTGACAAAACAAAAACATTCAATTTTCTTTAAATTCGCCGAGGCAATCCCAGGTGTAACACTCGGCACTGCCTGCCCCGCCACCACTTGATTTGTGGTGTTTTTTGCAATAAAAATAACCGTTTCAATTTGCCCTGGGTGCAATTTAATGCTGGGTTGTTTCGGGTAAAAATTCCAACCTAACCCTGGCATCACGCTAGATGTAAACTGCACGGTCACCCATCTAGTATTATCAACTTTAGCCTTAGATAATTCAGTAGCCGTATCTTGTGTCTTACCATTCAAGCCCGTCAACGAACACAAAACATCATATAAAGGCACTAAAGCATAAGCAAATAGCAGTGAGCCTACAACTAACCAAAGTAACTTACGAACTAACTTTTTATTTTTTACATCAAGCTGTTCTTTTACCGATAACTCTTTCTTTTCTTCTACTTCTGCCATATGGAATACATTGCCATCACATACCAAAGTAGCGCAACGCCTCCTAAAATTAAGGCAATTTTTTTGTTGCTAAGCTTCGTATTTTTATTTTGATTATCCATCATTTATATCAACCTAATATCCTATCTAAATTTTAATACTGGCTTAATTTCTGCTGGACCTAAATAGATTAAGCCCAGCCTAAACACTACTTAATAACGGGCTGTTCAGCAAAGCTATGGTAAGGCGGTGGTGATGGCAAAGTCCATTCCAAGCCCTTTGCACCTTCCCACACTTGATCCGTCGCTTTTTTACCACCTTTGACACAGCTAATAATGTTATAAACAAATAGCAATTGTGAAATACCCAATGTAAATGCTGCAATCGATGAAATCATGTTGAATTCAGCAAACTGTAATGCATAGTCAGGAATACGACGAGGCATACCAGCCAATCCTAGGAAGAACTGAGGTATAAACGTTAAGTTAAATGAAATTGCAGTTAACCAGAAGTGCAACTTACCTAGTTTTTCGTTGTACATATGGCCAGTCATTTTTGGCAACCAGTAATATGTACCCGCCATAATACCCATGATACCGCCCGCAAACAGGGTGTAATGGAAGTGCGCTACGATGAAGTAACTGTTATGGTACTGCGCATCCGCGGCCACGTCAGCCAACACCAAGCCAGTCAAGCCCCCGATACCGAATAAGATTATCCAGCCAACGGTAAACAACATGGGCGTTTCAAAGCTCATTGAGCCTCTCCACATGGTTTTAATCCAGCAGAAGAACATCACAGCTAATGGTAGAGAAATCGCCATCGTACTGTACATAAAGTACAGCAATGCGGGCACTGGCATACCGGCCGTAAAGAAGTGATGCGCCCAAACAACGACTGACAACGCACCAACACCCCAAAATGAGTAAACTTGCGCTTTGTAGCCATACATTGGTTTACGTGAGAATGTTTCTAAAATTTGTGGAATGAAGCCCCAAACTGGTAATAACAGAATATAAACCTCAGGATGACCAAAGAACCAGAACAAATGTTGGAACATGATTGGGTCACCACCACCAGCTGCATCAAAGAAGTGCGTACCAAAGTGACGATCTGTTAACAACATAGTTACAGCACCTGCAAGAACAGGAATTGTTGCAATCAACAAGAATGCAGTGATTAGCCAGCCCCATACAAACATCGGCATTTTCATTAACGTCATGCCAGGTGCACGCATATTGAACACGGTGACGATAATATTAATTGAGCCCAAAACAGATGAAATACCTAACAAGTGCACTGCAAAAATCGCAAAGTCCACACCGATACCACCTTGCACCGACAATGGCGGGTAGAACGTCCATCCCGTAGCCAACGCACCGTCACCAATACCAAATAAAGCCAGCGTGAATGGTAGCGTTAATAGAATCGCTGAAGGCGGCAACAACCAGAAACCCCAGTTATTCAAGCGTGGCAATGCCATATCTGGCGCGCCAATTTGCAGAGGAATCATCCAGTTCGCAAATCCGGTGGCCGCCGGCATCAGCGCCGCGAAAATCATGACCAACGCATGCACCCCAATCAACTGATTAAAGAAATCAGGGTTAATGAGCTGCAAGCCTGGTTTAAACAATTCGGCACGAATGCCTAAAATCATGGCACCACCGACAAAAAACATAATCAGCGAGAACGTCAGGTACATCGTACCGATATCTTTATGATTGGTGGTGGTCAGCCAACGCATAATGCCTGTTGGATGTTCTGCGTGCTCATCATGATGTGCCGTTGTTGTTGTACTCATTGCCTTCTCCTAAACACTCAAACCTAATATTTAATTGTTATTTTTATCTAATTAATTCACTTATTCACGTGCAGTTTTTACTTGAGATGGCTGTAGCACATCACCTACACTGTTGCCAAGCGCATTTCTTTCATAAGTAACCACTGCTGCGATTTCAACATCATTTAGCAGCGCCTTCCAGCCTGGCATCACACGAATACCATTTAACACACGGTCAAGGTGACCGTCTTTAAGATATTTACCATCTTCACCAAATATTGGGCTTGTTGCAACTTTGCTACCTGTTAACGCTGGGAATGCTGGCGGCAAACCGGCACCAGACACCTGATGGCAAACTGCACAGTTTTTCTCATAGACGGTTTTACCTTCTGCCATCAAGTCTTCTTTGGTCCACTCTTTATCAGCCCCGGCTGAGGCTTTTGCCATTTCTTCTTTTTTGGCGGCTACCCAAACTTTATATTCGTCCATGGGTAACGCATCAACCACCACTGGCATATAACCGTGGCCTTTGCCACACAACTCCTTACATTGGCCACGATAGGTACCAGGCTTTTCAACCTGCACCCAAGTTTCACGCAGAAAACCAGGTACTGCCACGCGTGAAGAACCAAATTGCGGCACCCACCAATTGTGCAACACGTCTGAAGCGGTCATAAGAATGCGTACTTTTTCACCTACAGGTAATACAAGGCGGTTGTCTACTTCTAGCAGGTAGTTCTCATCTTTAGCACCTTGATAGCCTTTATCCATTTGCGCTTGCGGTGTGGATAAGTTACTTACAAACTTAATGCCTTTTGCGTCGCCATCAAGATACTCATACTGCCAGCGCCA
>JAKQTB010000217.1 GCA_029569495.1 Pseudomonadota bacterium
TCTTACACGAAACGTTTCAAGTCGAAGATAATACTTCTCACTGCTGTTTGGCTTGTAATTTTGCTAATACTGTAACTGCAATTGAAGATGTTGCAAAAATAATAGCAAACATTGAGGATGAGGCAACAGTCAAGTCCAAAAGTTGCTGTAAATTCACTCTGAGTAATCCGAGTCAACTTACTAATTAAGCGACAGCCACTGAAATCAAATCAGAGTCAATCGCCACTAAATCGGCATCCCACAACCCACCGAAATTCAAATAAATACGTTCACTCCACGCATCATTAATATCTGCCAACACAGCCCCAATCAAGCGGTATGCTGAATCATCATTAGGAAAGACCCTCACCACACGCTCACGACGGCGGACTTCCTCATTCAATCGCTCAACCATATTGGTTGTCCGCAACTTCTTGCGCATAGCGGCGGGCAAGTACAACACCGCCATCACATCCTCAAACGCATCTTCCAAACACGCCACCGACTTGGGCGCAAGCGTTTCAAATTCATCAATTAAATCGCTTAATGCCTGCCGCGCCAATTTCCAATTTGGCATTTCTAACAATGCTTTGACGGCAGTTTTAAGCGCGTCTTTGTGTTTGGCTGGTGCGTGTGCCAACACATTGCGCATTAAATGCACTTGGCAGCGTTGCCACGTTGCACCTGTAAAACACTGCTTAATTGCCTGTTGCAACCCTTCATGTGCATCCGACACCACCCAGCGCACACCCTTTAATCCACGCGCTTTGAGTTGATTAAACGCTTCAACCCAAGTGCCCGTGCTCTCCGAATTCATCACGTCAATTCCGATAATTTCGCGGTAGCCTTTGGCGTTAATCCCCGTGGTGATAAACACGCCTCGGCTGATAATGCGATCATCTGCTTGTCGTGATTTGATGTACAGCGCATCAACCATCAGTACGGGGTATTCAACTTCTAAACGCCTTTGCGCAAATGCTTTAACGCGCATATCTAATTCCATGCACAACTGACTCACCGTTGATTTTGAGAAACTTGTACCGCATAACTGCTCGGTGATTTCAGTCACCTTGCGCGTTGAAACTCCTTGCACATACATTTCCATAATCGACAGCACCAAGGCTTGCTCGTTGCGTTGATACTTGCGAAACAAGTCGGTTGAGAAACTGCCGTCACGCGTTTGCGGCACGGTCAATACCAGCGTGCCTACTCGTGTCTTTAACTGCCGTGTGCGATTGCCATTACGCATGCCAACTCGGTCGTCGTTACGCTCGTATTTGTCCGCACCAAGGTGCTCACTCATCTGCGCTTGCAACACTTGGTTGATGACTTCGCGCACCATATCGCCAAATACATTCTCTTCACTCAGTAATCCTGCCATTTGCTCGCGGCTTATGCTAATATCGTATTGCTTCATGCTCTGCTCCTTTTTAAGGTGAGTTATTAATTTCCGTCGAAACGTTATTTTAACTCAGAGCATGAGGCTCAATTTACAGCATTATATGGACGTAATCTTCACTTTTTTCATTTCAGTTAATGTTTTTATGGACGAGATGTTATATAAGCGATTAGAGAAAGCATTACCCCCAAAACCATAGCTAACAACAATTTTATTCCAAAATAAACAGGATCTGACTCATCCGAGTGCATATCAGAAAACAAGATGTCGTAAGCCGTCGCAAACATCCAAATAAACATAGGAGTTGCAAAAATGTAGAGTAAAAAAAACTTTGGCCACCTCAAACAAAGATAATAAACTGCGCCAAAGTCTATCAATAAAAGTACAGCAAGCATAAAATTGACACTCATAATAATCCCCCTAATCATTCTGGTTTTGCTCGAATATAAGCCTTCCAACCTCCAACAGCTAAACCGTGTTGATAGGCATCACCGATTGCTTTACATACGGTGTGAGGTGCTCCACTTTCATCACAAGATTTTGTTATGTTTTT
>JAKQTB010000221.1 GCA_029569495.1 Pseudomonadota bacterium
ATGCTGTCGCCACCCACACTCACAGGAGTGATATTAGCATAAACTTTAACATTATCAATATTGGTTGGGTCGATATATGAAAGCGGTGGGTTCATGTGGTTAGGACAGGAAGCAATCAAATCCATACCATCAACTTTGATGCGTATGCGGTCATCGGCTAACCCATGTATCGCCGGCAAGCTCGACACACCACCCGCGCGATACAAGCTTACACCAGGTTCGTTCTCAAGTAACGAAGCAGTATCACTACTATTAACAGACGATGATGCACTTTCTTGCAGCTTTTCAGCACGTACTTCTACGCTAGGCATTGTTAAATCATCCGCCCATGCAACGCTTGAAACGACACTCAGCACACAAGGTGCTAAAATGCTCGATAAAATATTTCGCTTAAGCCTAAAATGTTGCATGATACGAATACCCTATTAGAAAAAAGGATATTTTACCTTTTTAGGGTAACGCTGAGAATGTGGCAAATTGTCGCACTTAAGCCAAAAGTCAGGTTAACCACTTATGATATTAACGATTGATGCGGGCAACTCCCGCACTAAATGGGCGCTCTTTGATGATGCAGGTGAAGTGGTTTGGCAGGGCGTCTGCCTGAATGCAGACATTGCTGCTGCTGCATTTTTACCTGATAACCAAGCCGCCAACAGCACGATTATTGCCAATGTTGCGGGAAAAGCCCACGCAGAAAAAATCTCAGCACGGCTACAACAGTTTCACATCAATCAACCACATTGGGCAAAAGCCAGTGCAGAGGCCTGTGGGCTTAAAAATAGTTACGCGCAGCCAGAAACATTAGGCATTGATCGCTGGGCGGCCATGATTGCAGCTTGGCAACAAATACAAGCGCCGTGCGTAGTAGTGAATGCAGGTACAGCGGTGACCATTGATGGCATTTACCCCATATCTGCACAAAATCCCAGCATTGGCGAATTTAAAGGCGGCCTTATTTTGCCGGGGTTGCGCTTAATGCAGCAAAGTTTAGGCCAAGCCACAGCACAACTGCCGATGCCAAATGAGACACAAACGACCCTTAGCAATCCTACGCGGCACAATATTTTTGCGCAAAATACCGCCGATGCCATTCTTTTTGGTGCGCTACACGCCATTGCGGGTGCAATCACTTTAATGTCTCACACGCTCAACGCGATGTTTCGCACTTGGCCTAATGTGGTAATGAGCGGCGGCGATGCGCGACCCATTTATAAAAATATGACTGCGGACGTGACAAGACAAACCATCATCGTTGATAATTTAGTGCTACAAGGGTTATATTTACTTGAAAAAGAAGCGCAGCAGCACCAAACACCGCGCGAAAATCAAGGTAAATCGCAATGAAAACAACAGCTTGGATATTACTATTTTTAAATTGTGGCCTACTGGTCTATTTTAATTTAGACCGCATCTTACCCAATGCACCCACGATACAATGGGCTGAAATTTCACCAGAAAAAATCAGCTTGCTCACTGAAGCGCAAATTAGCAAACTGCCAAAAATCATTAAGCCAGCCCCGCAAGCCGTTGCAGCGCCTATTGTTACGCCGCCTGTAAGCGCTTGTTTTGAATGGGGTACTTTCTCGCTTGCGGGTGTAAGTAAAGTCAAAATAGCTTTAGAAAAACTTTCTATCGAGCCCATCATTAACGAGCATAATGCCCAGACCAAGAAGCGTTTCTGGGTTTTTGTGCCGCCAGCCAAATCTGCTGAGGCGGCACAAAAGTTGGTTGGCGAATATAGCACGCTAGGTATTGATGATATGTTTATTGTACAAACGCCAAAATGGAAAAATGCGATTTCTTTTGGCCTGTTTGAAGATGAAACACTGGCGCAATCGTTATTAAGCACCTTAAAAGCCAAAGGCATTAAAAATGCGCAAAAATCACTTTGGAAGCAAGAAAAAGGCGATGCAACGCTATTGTTGAATCAACTTTCATCGTTGCAAGTGAGTTCACTAAAAAACTTGGAAGTTGATTTTCCTGAGGCAAATCTTAAAAAAGTGGCCTGCAAATAAAGCCTGTGAAAAATGGCTTTTTAATGCCATTTTAAGCACCAACCTTTTTCGATGCTCTGCAAGCCTTATAAATAAAGGCTTTCAGAGCATAAAATTTTTCTCGGCACTTTTATAAGGTGCTTTATAACGCTTAAATATTGTTAAAATAACGCTATGGATATCATATTATTACTTAAAGCCGCCATTCTTGGCATTGTTGAGGGCGCAACTGAATTTTTACCAATATCGAGTACAGGCCATCTTATTTTAGCGGGCGATTTACTGGATTTTATGGACCACGAAAAACGTGGCGTGTTTGATATTGCAATTCAATTAGGCGCTATTTTAGCGGTGGTGTGGGAGTATCGCACCCGATTTGTAAGCACGTTTGCAGGCATTGGGCGCGACCCGATTGCAAATCGCCTCATCATCAATTTGGCAATCGCATTTCTACCTTTGGCTATTTTAGGCTTAGCCTTTGGCGATACAATTAAAACGTACTTGTTTAAACCGATTCCGGTGGCAACTGCTTTTATTGTGGGCGCTTTCATTATTTTATGGGCCGAAAAACGCAAGCATACAATTACAATAGAATCAGTAGATGATATTCGCCCGATTGATGCCTTAAAATTAGGGCTAGCACAAGCGGTGGCGCTGATTCCTGGCATGTCGCGCTCTGGTTCAACCATTATTGGCGGCTTGTTTTTTGGGTTATCACGCAAGGCCGCGGCTGAATTTTCGTTCTTTTTGGCTGTCCCAACGTTAGGCATTGCTTCTATTTATTCGATGTACAAAGACCGCGCATTACTCAGCGTCGACGACATTGGTGTTTGGGCCATGGGCTTTATTTTTGCATTTATCAGCGCCATGATTGCCGTACGCGCGTTAATCCGTTATGTGAGTCATCATGATTTTACGATTTTTGCATGGTATCGCATTGCATTTGGTGTCATTGTCTTGGTGACGGCTTATACTGGCCTAGTGAACTGGACGGTGCATTAATTTCGTTTCAAAATTGCGGTATCCGCGATGCTGACTTAGAAATGGACAAGTCGTTAGCAATAAACTTGAATGAAGGTGGGCGATGAAAAAATTTCTTAAATATGGCTTGTACAGCCTAGGCGGCTTAATTGCAGTGTTGCTTATTATTGTGGCGATTGTGGCCGCAACGTTCAACCCGAACGATTACAAGCAAAAAGTCATTGATTTAGTCAAAGAAAAAAAAGAGCGCACCTTAACGCTGGATGGTGACATTAAGCTCACTTTTTGGCCAAAAATCGGCGCGGATTTAGGCAAACTATCAATTTCTGAACACAAGAGCAGCGCCCAGTTTGCTTCTATCAATGGCGCAAAAGTGTCTCTCGCGCTATTGCCATTACTCAAAAAGCAGTTAATTGTTGACACCATTTATATTGATGGCGCAAATGCCAATATCATTCAATATAAAGATGGCACCACCAACTTTGATGACTTATTAAGCAAAGACGATGAGGCATCACAAGACATTCAATTTGATATTGATGGCGTCAATATCAGCAATTCTGCGGTGACTTATAGCGATGAAGCGGCGGGTGCTAAATATAGCATCACAAAGTTTAACTTGCAGTCTGGTCATATTGCATTGGCTGAACCAGTTGATTTAAAAGCAGATTTTACATTGAATGCGAATCAACCTAAGCTGGCCGCCAACGCTCAAATCAAGGGTAATTTCTTGATAGACCCTGAAACCAAGCACTTTAAAGTGAAGGGCCTAGATAGCCGCGTGCAAGGCGATATGTTGGATGGCAAAGATTTGGACATCAAGATTTCAGGAGATGTTGACGCCAAGCCCGAGCAAATGGAATTTTTGGTGGATAGCTTAAAACTGGTGGCCTCAGGCAATTTTGATGGCGCCAAACAAACCGTTGACCTCAGTGCGCCTGCTTTGACTATTCAGAAACAGGAAGTCAGCGGTAAAAAAGTAACGGTCAGCGTTTCTCAGGAAAAAGCAGGCGATATATTCAAGGCCAACCTTGTATTGGCCGACATGAAAGGCTCACCTAAAGCCTTGCAAAGTAGCGGCATTTCAGGTGATTTATCGGCAGTGCAGGGTAAACGGACGGTTACAGGCGCGTTTTCATCTCCATTTACAGGCAACATTGAAAACTTAATTTTTGACTTGCCTAAATTAGCGGGCAACTTGGATATTAAAGACCCGAGCTTACCCAATGGCGGCATGAAAGGCACCTTTAATTTGGGTGTGCATGCTGAAATTAAAAATGAAATCGCCAAGAGTCAATTTAACTTAAATATAGATGGCGTCACTAAATTGAATGGTGATGTTGATGTGGCAGGCTTTAAAAAGTCCAACATTAAATTTAATTTGAATGCCGACCAATTAGATTTGAATAAATTGCTGGTGAAATCAAACGCACCTGCAAAAAGCGATGGCAAACCTGCGGATATGTCAGCGCTTAAAAATATCACGCTCGATGGCAAATTAAGTGTTGGCAGTATTGTTTATGACAAATATCGTGTTTCTGGCCTGAATGTGGGCGTTAAGGCGGACGGCGACAAGCTGGCATTAAGTGGTTTAAATGTAAAAGTAGATGACAGCCAAATCAAAGGCAGTTTTGGCATTAGCCATTTTGCCAAACCACTCTACACTTTTGATTTAGATATTGATCAATTGAATGTTGATAAATACGTCGCGGCAACGCCGGCAGATAAAAAAGCCAGCGACAAACCGCTTGATTTAAGTGTGCTGAAAGCACTCAATGCTGATGGCGTGTTACGTGTGGGTAAATTTAAATATGGCAAAACCAATGCCACTAATATTGTGATTAATATCAAGGCGGATGGGCAAAAGCTTAATTTAAATCCGCTAAGTGCTAAGGTGGATGACAGCCAAATTAAGG
>JAKQTB010000003.1 GCA_029569495.1 Pseudomonadota bacterium
GCCTCAATATGCCAGATTTCGATTGTTTTGCTTGGGATGCGCGCGGGCTAGGTAGGTCACCCGGCGTACGCGGCTATGCAGAAAATTTTGGCGTATTTGTGAAAGATGCCGATGATTTTGCGCGCCATATTTGTCGTCAGTATGGTTTTAAGATGGAAAATATTGCCGTCATTGCGCAAAGTGTTGGCGGTGTGATTGCTACCGCTTGGGTGCATGATTATGCACCTAATATTCGTTGTTTGGTGTTGGCTTCGCCTGCGTTAAAAGTGAAATTGTATGTGCCGTTTGCACGTACTGCGCTTGGTCTGTTGCAAAAACTAGGGTTAACAAAATTGGTGCCAGCACTCGCTTTTGTCAATTCATATGTTAAAGCAAAATGGCTGACGCATGATGAAGCACGCATTGCATCGTATGAGCGCGATCCGCTCATCACTCGCCCGATTGCGGTGAGTATTTTGCTGGAGTTATATGAAACCGCAGAGCGCCTAGTGAAAGATGCCGCAGCCATAACCACACCAACCCAGTTTCTGGTTTCGGGCAGCGATTGGGTGGTGCATCAAACACCGGTGCGTGATTTGTACCAAAATTTGGGGGCAAAAACCAAAGAGTATCATGTATTTGAAGGCTTTTTTCACGACACACTTGGCGAAAAAGACCGCCATTTGCCATTAGCAAAAGCGCGTGAATTTATAGCCGCGCAATTTGCAACACCCTTTGCATCACAAGATTTAATCAACGCTGACCAGGCTGGCTACACCTTTGATGAAGCAGAGCAACTTAAAAAACCATTACCAACCTTTAGTTTAAAAAATCTCTATTTTGTCGCTACGCGCGCCAACATTCGTTTTGGCAGTCAGTTATCGCGTGGCCTGCGCTTAGGGGTGGATACAGGGTTTGATTCAGGCAGCACCTTAGATTATGTGTATGAAAATCAAGCGCGTAGTACAACGTTTATTGGCGGTGCTTTAGGTGAAATCATTGACCACACTTACTTAAATGCCATCGGCTGGCGTGGCATACGCGTGCGTAAGCAACATATCGAAGCCTTGCTCGCCAAGGCGGCACATTTGTTACGTGAAAATGCCAAAGAAGTGCGCATCATGGACATTGCCGCAGGGCATGGCCGCTACGCGCTAGAGGCAGCAGTGTCCGTGAAAGCAGACCATGTATTGCTACGTGATTATAGCGACTTGAATGTCGCGGGCGGGCGCGAACTCATACAAAAATTAGGATTGGCAAGTAAAGCACAGTTTGAAAAAGCCGATGCTTTTGATGAAAAATCCATCGCAACCGTTACCCCCAAGCCAACCATCGCCATCGTTTCTGGGTTATATGAGCTTTTTCCTGAAAATGCGCCGATAGGTGCCTCACTGGCTGGCGTGCATCAAGCCTTAGAAGCAGGTGGATATTTGATTTACACCAATCAACCGTGGCACCCACAGTTAGAGCTAATTGCGCGTACGCTCACCAGCCATCGTCAAAATAAAGCGTGGATTATGCGCCGCCGCACGCAACGCGAAATGGATCAACTCGTGGCGAATGCCGGTTTTGAAAAAATTGATCAATGGTCAGATACGTGGGGAATTTTTAGTGTTTCATTGGCAAAAAAACTAGACTAAAAATTTGATTTAAAATTGATTTAAAATCATCGAGAAAAAATTTCTCCTCTGTAAGCCTTTATTTACAAGGCTTACAGAGCATCGAAAAAGGTTTGGGCGAATTTTTGTATTAAAATGCTTAAAATTTAAGCAAAATTTAATGGTTATTTTTTAAAAATAAAGTAGCAGGTTGTAGTGCGTAATGATGATTGAGTGATTTATAAAATTTCTGCTGTTTAAAACAACAATGTGATGCAAAAACAAAAAAATCCAATACTTTGGAAACGTGGCGCACTTTGGCTGGCGTTTTTTGGGCCATTTTTCTTTTTGAGTTATGGCTGGCTCAATCAATTCACTAGCACACGTACCGATGTGGGTGTGGCGGTTGCGGCTTGGGAGGCTGCCATTCCGTTTGTGCCGTGGATGATGTTGCCGTATATGTCGATTGACGCGTTTTATGCGGGGTCACTGTTTTTATTTCGCACGCGTCACGCATTAGATAGGCATGCGCTACGGCTATTGCTTGCCACGACCATTTCACTGATTGGATTTTTGCTATTTCCATTGCAATTTTCATTTTCTGTACCCAAGATTGATGGCTTTAATGGCTTTTTACAGACAATTTTACTCGGCTTTGATAAGCCTTATAACCAAGCGCCATCGTTACATATTAGCTTGTTAATTGTGTTGTGGGTGGTGTACGCCAAACGCTTGCAGGACTTTTGGCGGCTCGCGTTACACACTTGGTTTTTTGCCATTGGTGCATCGGTGTTGTTGGTGTATCAACACCATTTTATTGATGTATGGACAGGGGCGTTAGCAGGCGTTGCCTGTTTATATTTTATTCCCGATCGACCATTTTACTGGCGCAAAAAATTGCCCAGCCACCGCATGAATCTGATGGCTTGGCGTTATTTCATGGGTGCCGTAGTGGCGCTGATGGCAGGCTTATATTTTAAGCAATTTTCTAGTTTTTTTACCTTGCTGTTTAGTTGGGTGGCGATTGCCCTTGCGCTCATTGCAGCCGCCTATTTTGGCTTTGAAAAGCAAGTGTTTCAGCGCCATCAGGGCGTGATGCGTTGGCCTGCGCGGCTAATGCTGGCACCGTATTTGCTGGGTAGTTGGCTGAGTTACCGTATTTATACGCGCAACAATAGGCAACCTGTTGAAATAAATAACGGTGTTTGGTTAGGTGCTTTCCCTGATAAAAATGTGCGCCAAACGAGGTGGCTGGCGGTACTGGATTTAACCAATGAGTTTACGACAACCCCTTTTAAAAACGTTGCGCACCACAAATTTATGCCGGTGATGGATTTAACACCCCCAGCGCCGAACGTGCTGGTACGGGCAGTGCGCTGGATGGCGTTTGTGGGTAAGCAAGTCAATTTACAGGAAGATGCACATTCTATTTTGGTGCATTGCGCATTAGGATTGTCACGCAGTGCCAGTGTTGTCATCTGCTGGCTTGTGTGGCAAAAACATGCTGCAAGTGTGCAAGATGCCATTGCGCACGTCAAAGCCTTGCGGCCAAACTTGGTGTTAAGTAATATACATGTGCAAAATATTCAGTATGCCTTATCAATGTTAGATAATCCTCATGGCGAAGATGACGACACCCTTAACCCCTGAAATGTTGAATCAAACAAAAACGCACGCGCAGCTCAGTGTGACAATTTCAGTGTTAAATGCATTTAAACTATTAGAGTGGATTGCCCTTTCATGCACGCTATTGGCTTTTGCAAGCATGATGTTGACAGCGACAGGCCATTTAAAAATAATGGGTTTTTTGGTGGTAGCCCTTGGCTTAGCTGTGTTTTATTTTGCTTTTAAACTGCGCGTGGATGTTGCACTTTTTAAACAATGGCAAAGTTTAGATGTGGCGGCATTGGATGATGCACTCTTGAAAATAAATCCGCAGTTTCAAGTGGGCCGAAGCTTAGAAGCACGATTGGCGGCGAGCCGTGAGCTTTTTCACTATGGTTTTTATTTGCTGTTACTGCAATTGTGCGCTTTAACTGTGCTTGCCTGGTTTTACGAGCCAATTGTATTTGTTTTTTAGTGTCAACTTATTCGCAGTAAATGCGTTTTGATAGGTGCAAGCTTATTATTTAAGGAGCAAATCATGAAAATATTTCGCACAGCGATAGCCGCCTTAGTGATGGTGGCTGCCACTGCAACAACTGCATACGCGCGTGACGCTTACAGCGTTGGTATTAGCGTTGGTAGTTATGGTTATCCAGCACCGATTGGTTACTCATCCAATTATTCGCTAGGCTATTCAAACTATCCGAATGTGGTGTATTACGGCGCACCTGTGGTTTACCATCAACCCATCGTGCACTATGTACCGGTCACGAGTTACAGTAATGGCCATTATTATGGCAATCGTAATCATCGTGGTCACGGTCACCACGGCCATCGCGGACATGAAAGAAGCTATCAAAATCGTGGTCATGATGGTGGGCATCATCGTCGTTAATTTGTTTTATTAAACTCGGTCGCTATTAATCTGTCGATAAGCCCAGTCAGCATTGCGGCTGCGGCTTGTTGGCGGATACTTTGACGGTTTCCTTTAAAGTGTTGCGTGGTGGTTTGTGCTGCAAAGTGATGGCCAACCCATGCAAAACAGACCGTACCCACAGGTTTTTCCGAGCTACCACCATCGGGTCCAGCAATGCCAGTAATGCTCCCTGCGATTTGTGCATGGCTGTGTTTGAGTGCGCCAACAGCCATTTCCTGCGCGGTTTGCTCGCTCACCGCGCCGAACTGATTTAAGGTAAGTGCTGACACGCCCAGCATTTCAATTTTTGCAGCATTGCTATAGGTAATAAAGGCACGGTCAAACCAAGCGGAACTGCCCGCAACGCGGGTAATCGCTTCTGCCACCATGCCGCCCGTGCATGATTCCGCAAGGGCCAGCGTTAATTCATTCGCTTCGAGCTTTGCGCTCAATTCGGCCGCTAATGTTTTGAGATTAACCACAACACCGCAACCTGCATGCAAATAATTGCGTAAATCGCTGCGAGAATGTCGTCAAACATCACGCCGAAGCCATTTTTAAGTTTAGCGTCGCATTGTTTAATGGGAAATGGTTTCCAAATATCAAATAGACGAAACAACACAAACGCCAGAATCCAAAAAGCCCAATGGCGCGGCGTAAAAGTCAGCACCAGCATCATGGCGACAATTTCATCCCAAACGATACTGCCGTGATCCGCTACACCTAGCGCATGGCTGGTTTTATTACAAAAATAGATACCAATACCAAAGAGCAAAGCCACTAAAGCACATTGATAGCCAAGTGAAAAATCACGGATGAACCAAAAGAGTGGAAAAGCCACTAAAGTGCCGGCCGTGCCAGGGGCTTTTGGCGCCAAACCAGAGCCAAAGCCAAGCGCAAAAAAATGAGCAAGATGCGCATTCAAAAATTTGAAATCGGGTTGTGTGCTGATTGGCTTATTCAAAATGGTCAAAACCTCTTTTTGTAATATTGACGGTTTGTTGTTGAAATTCAACAATGATATGCGCTGGATTCTCAGTTGATTCTTCGCAAGTTTCACCAATTCTGCTGAGCGGTAAACCGAGTGTTTGGCCTAATTGTACTATTTTTTCGCGATTAGATTTTGCTGCGGTAAAGCATAATTCATAATCGTCGCCACCAGCCAATAGATAGTGCTGAAAAGCAGGTTGCTGCAAATTATGGTGAATAAAATCCAGAGTTGGAATTAAGGCCAAATCGAGGCGAGCGCTCAACTGTGAGGCTTCTAAAATGTGGCCTAAATCTGCCAGTAATCCATCTGAAATATCAATGCAGCTATTGGCGATGGTGCGTAATGCCAAACCTAATGCCACACGCGGTTGCGGAGTATGCAGGGCGGCTAAGCCGATTTGCAGTTCGCCAGCGGGCATTACCACTTTTTTTTGTAAGTGCGCCAGGCCAGTAGCGGCAGCGCCTAAACAGCCTGACACCCAAATATCATCTTCTAGTTTCGCGCCACTTCGCTTGATTGCTTGGCCTGCCGGCACTTCTCCCATGATTTGCACGCTAATCGTTAAGGGGCCGCGCGTGGTATCGCCACCAATTAAATCCACATCAAATTCTTTGGCACAAGCGAACAGCCCGCGTGAAAATTCAGCCAGCCAAGCATGGTTGATTTCTGGCAGGGCAATTGCCAATGTTGCCCATTTTGGGTTAGCGCCCATGGCGGCCATGTCACTTACGTTAACAGCGAGAGATTTCCAACCAATGGAATAAGCGTCAGCATCAGAAAAAAAATGCGTATCGGCCACCAACATATCTGCAGAAATGGCAAGTTCCATCCCTGCGCTAGGTGAAATCAGCGCAGCATCATCACCCACCCCTAAATTAGTGTGGTGTGAGGGGCGCGTAAAATACTGCTGAATTAAGTTAAATTCTGGACTCATCTGTTGCGGTGTCATTTGCTTGGTTTTAATACACGCATTTTACATGGGATACGCGCGACAAAACATGCGAATTTATGGCTAAAAAAACTTGTTTTTAGCGCAATAAATTACCCGAGCAAAAAAAGCTGCCCTGCAAGCCTTTATTTATAAGGCTTGCAGGGCAGTGCGGAGGGTTTGTAACTATTTACGAAGGATTAAGCCCAAATTTCTTGCATGTTATGAATGCCCCAAGTGGCTGGGTCTTCATGGCTGGCGATGCTGTCATTGGCGCTCGGTTTCGATAAATCCAGCGTTTCAACGGGGATGCGCGTTTTGGATTTTGTTGAGAAAAATACTTTGACCAATGGGGTGAGCAGTGATTTTTCATTTTGATCAACGACCACAGCCAGTCTGCCAGATTTAAGCTTGACCATAGAGCCGATTGGATAAATACCGATGCTTCTGACAAAAGCTTTAAACACAACGTCATCAAAATGGCCTTCCCACTGCGCCATGCGATGCAGTGATACACCAGGTTCCCAGCCAGCTTTATAGGGGCGGTTTGATGTAACGGCGTCATATACATCGCACACCGCGCCCATTTTGGCGAATAAGCTAATATTGTCTGCCTTCAGTTTGTGCGGGTAACCTGAGCCGTTAACTTTTTCATGGTGGTGCAGGCATACGTCTAACACCACTTCATCCAAGATATTGGCTTGCATGAGCATAGCGTGCCCACGTTCAGGATGCAATTTGACTAAGGTAAACTCGTCATCGGTCAACGCGCCTGGCTTGTTAAGTACTTCGAGCGGAATACCCGCTTTGCCAACATCGTGCAACAATCCTGCCATGCCCGCTTGCTTGGTTTCAGTGTCGTTTAAATTCAGTTCTTTTGCCAGCGCAATCATCAACGCGCATACGGCAACCGAGTGCATGTAAGTGTAATCGTCTTTGGTTTTAAGGCGCACTAAGCTAATGAGCGCGCTTTCATTGCGTGAGACTGACGAGGCAATTTCTTCCACCAACGCTGTTGCTGTGCCGGGGTTCACTGCCTTGCCCATGCGGACATCATTGAGCATGGTCGTGACGGCTTTTTTAGATTCTTGCAGGATTTTTTTAGCACGCACTTGTTCTTCAGCAGCCGAAACACGTGCAACAGCTTTTTTTTCTTCCGGGGTTTTGGGTTGTTCAGCAACCGATTCCGCAGGCTGCGTAGCTGCGGGTGCAGTGGTGGCTGTTTCACTGGTTTTGACATCCACACCTTTGGCAATATCAATCACCACTTCTTTAATGCTGCTGGCTCTAAGTTTTTTTAAATCCTCAGGGTCATTGAGTACAAATTTTGATTTCCAGAATGGATGGTCAATCCACGCGCCGTTGAGGGCATGAATGTGCATACCGAGTGTGACTTGATGGGTTGGAATCGTCTTTAACATAATTGTGCCTATTTTGCATGCAATTGGCAGCAATTGATAGGTTAAACAACAAGGTAAAACCCCTGTAATTAGTGCAATTAAAATTGAAAGCGCTTAGCTTGATTTTGGCCTAAACGCCTTGACGATTTGCTCGTGCGTTTCAAGATACGGCATGGGTTTTTCTGGTGTGCCGAGCAAGTCGAGACAATAGGGGACTGCCGCAAATATGCCGTGCACTTTTGTATTACCCGTCTCATCTTTTAAGCCTTGTAATGTTTGGGCAATAGCCTTGGGCTGACCAGGTAAGTTGATAATTAAACATTGCTTGCGAACCACTGCAACTTGGCGCGAGAGAATAGCCGTAGGCACAAAATTGAGGCTGATTTGCCGCATTTGCTCGCCAAAACCGGGCATGGTTTTATCGGCAATGGCTAATGTGGCTTCAGGGGTCACATCACGCAAGGCAGGCCCAGTGCCACCTGTGGTGAGGATGAGGTGGCAAGCTTGATTATCAACTAAGTCAACTAAAGTGCTTTCAATAAGGCTTTGCTCGTCTGAGATCAGTCTTTTTTCGAGCGAAAAGGGTGATTTAACAGCAAGTTCTAACCATGACTGCAAATTAGGAATGCCTTTATCTTCATAAATACCGCTACTTGCACGGTCACTAATAGAAACTAATCCAATTTTAATGAATTCTTTTGTCATTTGCTGGTCATGAGTGTTGTATGAATATTCCATCATAACATTACTCAACAAAAAGGATTTTTTATGACAGTGACGGTGAGCAAAAAATTAACGAAATTAAAAACCAATTTAATGTTACTCAGTTTGTTGAGTATGGGCACATTGATTTTTACCCAACAACTTTTTGCGGCAGATAACCCTTACCAAGAAAACTATAAAGCGCAAAATACCAATCAGTTAAAATCGGCCAATGCAAATCCTGACACAAAAATAGAAATTAAAAATCAAAAGATTACCGATAACTCAATTGATGTGGACAATGTGCGTATGTTGGAAAATGGTTACGACATGATGGGATGGTCTGGCTTCTCTGCAAATGAAGCACCAGCAGATTTGGCGCTGGATTATGGTCGTGCGATTCAAGCGGACCAAGTGATTTTGTATAGCAAGCATGAGGCTGAAAAAAATAAAAGTGCTGACGTTAAAAGCAATGTAAAAAGTAATCCAGATGAGCAGGATTTACACTACTTTTACGCGAGCTATTGGGCTAAATTACCCATGCCTTTACTGGGCGTGCATGTGGTTAAATTAAGAAAACTGCTCACCAACCAGCAAGCAGCTACGGCTTCCGCTAATGAAGAATTACCTGAAGAGCCAGGTTTAAAAGTGATTGCCGTGATTAAGTCATCCCCCGCAGCGGAGGCAAATATTTTAAGAGGTGATGTGCTGATGAAAGTGGGCGATTCGACAGTGAACCAGCAAGCGGAATTAGTGGCTGCGGTTAAGCGATATGCAGGCCAAAGTGTGCCAGTGGTGTTAATTCGTAACAATAAAGAAATACAAGTGACTGCAAAGCTTAATTCAAGGACTTAGCGGCTGAAAGCACATGGTTTAAAGCTTTAGCGATGCTGTTGACGAATATCAGGGCGCAAGGTACGCCCTGATATAGCAAGATAAGCGAGCGTTCGGCTAACGGTCAGTTTCTTGCGTTGCCTCAGTTTGTTGCGGTTGCGTTATTTCACGCAATAACTTAAATATTTCGCGGCTACTTTTTGGCGGTTTATTCGCTGCCAGTTCCTTTTGCGCATTTCGAATAAGTGTGCGAAGTTGCTGAATATCTGTGCCTGGGTACAACGCTAAAAACTCTTGTAATACATTGGCATCAGCAATCATGCGGTCACGCCAACGCTCTAAACCATGAAAGTAAGCGTTTTCAGCGGTATGTTTACCATCCCAGCGCGCCAGTTGTTCTTCAATCGGGGCGGTATCGATATCACGCATCAGGCGGCCTAAATATTGACGGTGACGTCGAATAGCGCCATTAGCCGTAATCTTTTTGCTTTCCAGAACGGCGGCATAGAGCGCTTCGGGCAAGTCTAACTTTGCGAGCTTGTCTTTAGGCAATTCGCACAGGCGAACGCCTAATGCCTGCTGGGCATCTGCCTCCGCTTTTAATTTCGTTTTGCTGATGGGCAGCGGCTCATCTGAAGCAATCGTTTGAGTCGATTCAGTCTCTTTGGCGGTCTTTTTGGGTTTCGCTGATATTTGCGGTTTCATAGTGCGGTATTATAGCAGTCTTAAAGCGAACATTTAGATAGTAGAAAGCGTTATGGCAGATTCAGCATTTAGTTATTCAATCGACGAAATTAAGCAAATGTCACAAGACGTACTTAAAGTGGCAAAGCAAATGGGTGCTAGCGCAGCGGAAGCTGAGTTAAGTTTAAGTATTGGTCAAAATGTATCTGTACGGTTGGGAGAAACAGAAAATATCGAATATAACCGTGATAAAGGTATGTCAGTTACGGTCTATTTTGGTCAGCAAAAAGGCCATGCCAGCACGTCAGACTTAAATCAGCAGGCCATTTACGACACAGTAGCAGCCGCGTGCAACATTGCCAAATATACCGCGCAAGATGCTTATTGCGGGTTGGCAGAAGCTGGTTTAATGGCTAAAGAGTCTCTGGATTTGGATTTATACCACCCATGGGCTATTTCTGTAGAAGAGGCCATCGCCATTGCCAAAACGTGCGAGGCTTCAGCACGGGCAGTAGATGCGCGGATTACGAATTCTGAAGGGGCTAGTGTTTCAACTGGTGAAAGCTGCTTTGCTTATAGCAATAGTCACGGTTTTACTGGGGGCTATTTGAGTTCTCGCCATGGGGTGAGCTGCTCGGTGATTGCAGAAGCCGATGACAATATGCAGCGCGATTATTGGTACAGCACCGCCCGTGCAGCCAGTGATTTAGATGCCGCGATTGCTGTAGGGCATAAGGCAGGTGAGCGTACCGTTAGACGTTTAAATTCCCGTAAAATTAAGACTTGCCAAGTGCCCGTGTTATTTGAAGCGCCACTTGCGAGTGGCTTGATTTCATCACTCATTTCAGCCATTTCGGGCGGTAGTTTATATCGAAAATCCTCTTTTTTGCTGGATAGTTTGGGTAAACAAATCGCTTCACCCTTGTTGAATATAAGTGAAGATCCGCATATCAAAAAAGGCTTGGCGAGCAGTCCGTTTGATAATGAAGGCGTCGCAACCCACGCGCGACAATTAGTGAAAGATGGCGTGTTGCAAGGCTACGTGCTTGGCAGCTACTCTGCCAGAAAACTAGGAATGCAAACAACGGGTAATGCAGGTGGCAACCATAATTTAATCGTGCAATCTAGCGGGCAGGATTTTACTGCGTTATTGAAGCAAATGGGAACAGGATTGCTGGTGACAGAGTTACTGGGGCACGGCATAAATATGGTCACAGGTGACTATTCACGCGGTGCGGCCGGTTTTTGGGTTGAAAATGGCGTTATTCTTCACCCAGTTGAAGAAATTACCATTGCCAGCAATATGGCTGACATGCTCAAAAGTATTGTTGCGATTGGCAATGACATTTTGGTACAAGGTTCAAAGCAAGTGGGCTCAATTTTGATTGAGCGTATGACGGTCGCGAGCGAATAACACGGTGTTTTAATCCAGCAAAAAAGCGTAGTGTTAATAAAAAAGCCTAATCATCTGATTAGGCTTTTTTATTTGTTACGAAAAGCAGTTTATTTTGTCTCAGCTGCTGGTTGGTTTTCAGTGGCTGGTGTTGTAGCATTATCTAACGTGTCATCTTCTTCAAAGAATTCGTCGTTTGATAGATTTCGTTTTGCGAGATTGTCATTCACTTGGTTTTCACGTCTTTGCAGGTAGGCGTCACGCATGAATGCGTATGGGTCTAATGAAGCTTCGTCCACCAAATCACTCGCGTCTAGCAGTTCTGTACGCTTGTCAATAAACTGCGCTAGGCGCAATTGATTGTGTAGGCGAATTTCACCAATGTTATGTGTGTAGTGTATCGGGTCGGTAGTTGTTGTATCCACTACCAAGCCAGTGGTGTCGCGTAGTGTTGATGGGCCTAAAAATGGTAAAACCAAATAAGCGCCATTGCCCACGCCCCAAAAACCTAGAGTTTGACCAAAGTCTTCTTTGCGAAGCGCAATATTATCTTTGCCGGCCACATCAATAAAACCAGCCAGACCGAACGTGCTGTTAATGACAAATCGGCCTGCATCAGTAAAGGCATGTGCAAATTTAAACTGTAATAAATCATTTAAAACAGTAGTAATCGAGCCTAAATTGGTAAAAAAGTTATTAAATCCAGTGCGAATCGGTGAAGGGGTGACTGCTTTATAAGCCGTCGCAACCGGTTTAAATACGGCTTTATCTGTGACATCGTTAAATTTATACACCGCGCGGTTTACACCTTCAAGCGGGTCTTTATTGGCTTGTGTTGCACAGCCTGAAAGTATGGTGACAGCACATAGGCTAGCGATAGCAAGCGTTGTTTTAATATAATTTTTTTGTGGATGACGCATTTAATACCCCGATATGATTGATTTTTCACTAACGATATTTTTGTTTTTTGTAGATGGATTTACAATTATTAACGGAAAAATCTTCCGTTACTTTAACCTAGCGTGATTGGGTTGTCTAGTGGGTGAACGTGAATCTACTTGAAAAATTTACAATTACCTAATGTTTTTAAAGTAAATTATGCAAAAAAACCAATTATTTGTGGGCTTCAAATGGTTGGGATTCTGTTGCCTGATGCAGCACATGACCATCATCAAATGAAATTTGATAACCCAATGTGGTTTTTTGATACATTAAAATTGTAGGGTGCATCACGCGCTTACAAGCGTTGAAGCCGTTTATTTGGCTTAAATGTTCTGGATATTGCAGGTTTTGTTGGTAGAAAGTGGTCAGTTGCTCCCGTATGACCTCACCCTGCGTCACGCATTCGTTATAGGCACGCATATACGATTTTGTGCCTAAATAAAAACTATAGCTGTAGCTCGATACAAAAACGCATCCTAATATGACCTTACCCCACAAATTGGTTGGCGCAGAAAAGAGCGTGAAAAAGACGGCAGGGATAATACTAAAAAGCAAAAAGTTACCAAACAGTTTTCCGTCTGCCTCACCTGCCCAAAAGGCTAGGCCACAAAAGAGTACGAAAAGGCCAACAAAAATGCGCCACTTCACGCAACGGCACCCATTTTAAATAATGGCAAATACATGGCCACGACAACGGTTGCGATAATGCCAATGAAAGTCAGTAAGTCTGCAAAAAATATGATTTTAAAGGCATGGTTCATTTCAGTGGTGACCCGTGATTGAACCATAAAAAAAATAACAATCACGCTCATATAGATTGGCATCAGCAGCAACCATTTTCGATAATCAACAACGATGCTTGTGAGCCAAGGTAAATCTGCGCCAAAACTTGAAAAAACCGTTTCATATAAAGGAATGGCGAATTGCGCGCCTATAGAAAAAATAAGCGCCACTGCAAACATGATGCAATAACTTATCAGAATTGCTTTGCTTCTGGGAACTAGGTTTTTGGGCGCATTTTTTTCAGGCGTTTGCATGGTGGTTGAGCTGTTCTGCTGTTGTTCAATATGCGTCATTATAATGCTGTTTTAATGTGCGTGAATATGATCAAAAGTACATTGAATTTTCTGCGAGGAAAATTTTATGCCCTGTGAGCCTTTATTTATAAGGCTCGCAGGGCAGTCAAAAAGGTTGTGGTGTAAAAAGGGGTGTTTTTGGCTTATTTTGTTGGCGTATTTTTATACAACGCCAAAGCTTTTTCACGCTGGCTGGCATGGTCAACAATTGGATTTGGGTAGTCTTTGTCTAGGTTCAGTTGGAGCGATTGTTGCCGTAGTGGTGGAATCAGCCAAGGCGCATGGATTTCTTTATCATCACAAGCGCCTAACTCAGGCACATATTTGCGAATAAATTTGCCTAAGCTGTCAAAACGTTCGCTTTGTGTGATTGGGTTAAAAATGCGAAACCAAGGCTGTGCATCGCAGCCTGTGCTGGCCGCCCATTGCCAGCCGCCGTTGTTGGCTGAAAAGTCAAAGTCAATCAGTTTTTCGGCAAAATATTGCTCGCCCCAGCGCCAGTCAATCAGTAAATCTTTTACCAGAAAGCTGGCCGCTACCATGCGTAAGCGGTTATGCATAAAGCCGGTTTGGTTGAGCTGGCGCATGGCGGCATCTACCAGCGGGTAACCCGTGTTGCCCTCGCACCATGCTTTGAAATGTTCTGCTTTGTTGGGGAAGTTTAAGGATTCAAATTCGGCCTTAAAAGCGCGGCCGCTGGCCACCTGCGGATGATGGTGCAGAATTTGAAAATAAAAATCGCGCCAAATTAATTCATTGAGCCATGTTTCAGCACCGGCACCGCCGCGCTGCCAAGCCTCGCGCGCTAGGTGGCGAATAGATACGGTGCCAAAGCGCAAATGCACCGATAAATACGAAACGCCCTTTACCGCAGGAAAATCTCGCGCTTCTTTGTAGCGTTGTATGCGCTCAGTAAAATCGGCAAATAATTGTGCGCCGCCGTGCATGCCAGTGGGCAGGCGCATGGCGCTTAAATTGGTGCGCGCAAAACCAAGGTTATCTAAAGATATGAGCGGCGTTGGCTCAACTTGTGCCAAGTGCTGTATGTAGGCATCAACTGGGTAAGGGCTCAGGTAAAAATCATTCACCTTTTTTAGCCAAGCGTTTTTGTAGGGCGTGAATACACTATAAGGTTTGCCCACTTGGCTCAAGACCTCCTCTTGCTCAAAAATGACTTGGTCTTTGTAATGATGCAAGGAAATTTGATGTGGCTGGAGCCGTTGGGTCACCAATAAATCACGCGCAATGGCGGCGGGTTCATAGTCATGATTGGTAAAAACTGCCTGCACGCCCAGTTGCAACGCTAGGGCTGGAACTTCCTCACGGGCATTGCCGTGCAGCACCATTAAGTCGCCGCGTTTGGCTTGCAGCGCGGTTTTGAGCTCTTTGACGCTTTCCCAAATAAATTCTACGCGGCGGTCGGCTTTATCTTTAAGCGCATTCAAGATGTCCGTATCAAACACAAACACGCAATATACTTGGGTGGAATTTTTGAGGGCATGATAAAGCGCGGCATGGTCGTAGTCGCGCAAGTCGCGGCGAAACCAGACCAGAGATTTTTCGTAATGCATATTACTCTCGGTGGTAGGGATGGCCTTGATTGACCGAGTGCGCGCGGTAAAGTTGCTCGCACAACAATACGCGCACAAAGGCATGCGGCAAGGTTAGTTTAGATAAACCCCAAAGCCAATCGGCTTGTTGTTTAAGGCTTGCGTGTAAGCCATCTGCACCGCCAATCACAATGCTGACATCGCGCCCTAGGCCTTGCCAAAATTGCATTTTATCAGCCAGTAACAAGGTGGTGACTTCTTGGCCGCGCTCATCGCAGGCAATTAAAAAGTCTCTGCCTGCGGCTTCTAAAATGCGCTTGGCTTCGGCCTCTTGCACCACCACACTGTTTTTGCCATCGGCACGTTTGTCTGGTTTGATTTCGATAATTTCAACTGTGAGTTCGCGCGGCATGCGCTTGATATACTCTGCGCAAGCGGTTTCAACCCAAGCGGGCATTTTATGGCCAACGGAGATAATGCGCAGTTTCACTTTAAGCTTTTGATTGCGCTAATTGAATCACTGCATCAATTGCAGCGCGAGCTTGCGGGCTGTTTTTCCAGCAAGTAGCGCGCGTAAGGTTTGCGCCATATTCTAAAATATCTTGTGTTTTAGCTTGCGCGAGTTGATTAAGTGACGCAAAGTCCATTTCTTCTAAACGCGAGATAACCGTATTGCCTACGCCTTTTAGCTTGAGTAATGCGGCACGTTCTTCAACTGAAAAAGGCATAGAACCTCAATTAGCTGGCTTTAATATGCCCGCGGCGGCTTTCAGCCTCGCCCCATAATTGCTCAAGGTTGTAGTAAGCACGGGTGGTTGGCACCATAATGTGTACAACGATGTCATCTAAATCTACCAGCACCCATTCGCCTTCTTTTTCGCCTTCTGTGCCACGAATATGAAAGCCTTTTTCTTTGAGTTTTTCACGTACATTATCGGCAATGGCTTTGCATTGGCGGGTAGAGTTGGCAGAGGCCACAATCATGTAATTGGTCATGCTGGTGAGCTTGCGCACGTCCATCACGCTGATGTCGAAACCTTTAATATCTTCAATCGCGTCAACCACGGCGGTTTTCATGGCTTCAAGGTCAAAAGGGGCGGATGTTGGGGTGTTGCTGTTGGTTGTCATTTATGCGGCCTGTGCTGGAATTGCGTTACGTTGTGTTTGTATGCGGTTTTTTTCATCCACATACACGAGTTGGGGTTTAAATTTTTCAAGTTCTAATTCATGGTAGTCGGCATAGCTGGCAATAATTAAAATATCGCCAGGATTTGCTTTATGCGCGGCAGCGCCATTCACTGAAATAATGCCAGAATTGCGCTCACCACGGATTGCGTAGGTGCTAAAACGCTCACCATTGGTGACATTGTAAATATGAATCTGTTCATATTCACGAATATTGGCCGCTTCTAATAACACCTCGTCGATCGCACACGAACCTTCATAATGCAGCTCGGCATGTGTGGTGTGAACGCGGTGTAACTTAGATTTCAACATGGTTCTTTGCATGTGATTTTTTGGCTTTTTAATTTAAAGCGCTATTATAACTTTATATCGCTACAAACTTCACGCTCACTTCACATAAGCACTTTAATATTGCTAGATGAAAAATTGTCATACGGTGAAAACATTAAAGCGGTTAAAACTTTAAAGAGGAATGCAATGACAGACTTAGCCCCACAAAACAGAGAACATCGGTTTATTTTAAGCATGGCTTTATTGCAAGGTGTTGCGCTGTTACTTATTTGGCTTTGGGTCGATACATTAAGCAATGCACGGCAATATTTTAATGTGATTTTGCCGCTGTACGTGCTGGCCATTAGTTTGCCGCTTAGCTTAATGTTGCTTGCGCATCAGCCACGCAAATTGGCCTTGAGTTTGGCGGGCGCGTTTAGCCTGATTGCGGCATTTTGCGCCATGTATTTTGGTGATGTGAGCTATGTAAAAGGTCTGCCGCGTTATGGCGTAGAGGGCTTGGTGTTTCAATTTGGTTTTTGCATGGTGATGGCATGGTTTATTGCCGTGACCTTTATTGAGCATTTTTGCCAATATGGTCGTTGGTCTAACCATTATGAATCTTTGTATGATTATTCTTGGCGCAACGCGGTAAAGCTCATTACTTCGGGTATTTTTACTGGCTTATTTTGGGCAGCTTTATTGCTATTGGCAGGCTTGTTTAAAGTACTAGGCATCACCTTTTTTAAAAGCATTATTGAAGATGTTTACTTTATTTACCCCGCCACAGCGGTGGCTTTTGGCTTAGGCACTTCACTCTATAACGCCAAGCAAGATGCGCTTTCAGAATTTAAACGCGCGATTTTGCAAGTGCTGGGCTGGTTATTGCCGCTAGTGAGTTTGATTTTGCTGGCGTTTATGATTACTTTGCCATTTAAAGGCTTAGCTTCGTTATGGGGCACGGGCTACGCCACCAGCTTAATGTTGAGTTTGCTGGCGCTCATGGTGTTTTTGCTTAACACCGCTTTTCAAGATGGCAAACAAACACAATACCCCGCTTGGTTGTTAAAGTTAAGCAATTTAGCCGTGTTGACCATGCCAATTTACGCCATGTTGTGCATCTATGCGCTGTATTTACGCGTCAATCAATATGGCTGGACGGACGACCGCGTATGGGCGGCAAGCATTACCTTGATTATGGCAATTTATAGCGTGGGTTATGCGTTTGCGGCG
>JAKQTB010000012.1 GCA_029569495.1 Pseudomonadota bacterium
GCCCTGTGAGCCTTATAAATAAAGGCTCGCAGGGCATCGAAAAAGGTTACGCGTTTAATTAGACTGAGTTTCTCATTCTATTTGCCAGCTTTAGCTGTAAATTTTAGGGCATCGATGCGGTGTAAACCATTGGGTTGGCTGTTTGATTTTCATGAGCGTAGATTACGTTGGGTTGGGTTCGTATGTTTTTTGCACTTTCATCATTTAACGCTGTTTTTGAATGAACGCTCAATAATACGGCACCACTATTACCTGCAATATGTGTAGCCAACGGACCGCTGGTTGCTGAACTTATGGGACGATTTTTTTGCGTTAAATTTGAATCAGGGCCTACGCGCATAAAAAGTGTTTGAGGAATTTTAATCACAAAATAAAGGTTAGCTGTAGAACTAAGCGTGCTTTGGCCAGTTGTGATATCAGACTCGGCCTTGGATGCAATGGACACCAATAACAAAATGATGACAATAAAAGACAAGATGGTTTTCATGTCTTATTTAACGGCTAGGATTATCTAAAATTTAGTGCCAAATGAAATTATTTGATACAGATATTTGCCATGATGATTTCGCAACCATTGCGCACCTAATGCAGGTTTAAATTTAGTGAAATTGAGCAATACATTGAAGTGCTGGCGGTTGAATATATAAAACAAGTGCCCAAATTCGTACATTAACGACCAAATTTTGACAATCTTTAGCCTGTTTATTGAATATTTTTTTTAGCTACGCCTATTTAATCTAATAAAACCATTTAAATACAATAAGTTATGTCTTTAAAAATATTTTCAATATGCTGGTACAATACTTGCTTAGTAATAACTGAACTAATATGAACTAATAAGTTACATTTAATAGTTCAACCATTTTATTAAGGAAAGCAAAATGAACACTCAAATTAAATTTATCCGTAGCATTTGCCTAGCAAGCTTGTTCGTTATTCCTGCAATTTCAAATGCAGAGTCTAATTTTCAAACAGGTGCAGGTGCTTTATCAACAACTGGTAAGCTTGACTTTTCCATTACTGTGCCAAAAACGCTATATGTACGTATTGGTACGGGTACTAATCTTGCAAATAATGCAACGGTTGACCTCATCAACTTTACCGTACCGGCAGCGAATGTTGGAAATGGCGTACCCGTTGCTGGCGTAGGCGGTGATATTGGCGCTGGCACTGTCACTGCACGTGTAATTGGTAATAACGGTGCGATTACGTTTGGCTCAACCACAACTGGGCCATTAAACAATGGTGCAGGTGATTCAATTTCTTACACGCAAATCGCCACTGCCGTAGCTGCTAATACGTCAGCCACCCCACTGGCGGCTCCTGCATTGGCTGATGCAGCAACGACCAATATTACACTGACACCAAATATTGGCACTAAAGTGACTAACCTTGATGCTAGATGGACTTATACCTATTTGAATAGTGCCGTAGCAGCACCTGGTACTTATGGTGGCATCAATGCAAATGCTGGTCGCGTCACTTATACCGCTTCTATGCCATAGTAATATCGTTTAAAATAGCAATTTAGGGATTAATCCTAGTATCAGTTAGTTTAACTGGTTAAATTTACAAAGTGGATTGCGCTAGGTGTCCATTTGCTCAGGTGGTAAACATGAGTAACAACTTTAAACCTGCACTTGTCGCGCTGTTGATGCTGACAGGTGCAGGTTCTGCTAACGCTTGGATATTGAATATTAACCCAGGGCCAAGGCAAATTTATATCCAAGTTGGAAATGGTTCATACACTGGCGGTAACTACAATGCCGGTGGCAGGCCTGCCAACAACAATACCGTCAACGTCGTATCAGTAAATGTTCCTGCAGCATCATTAGGCAATAGCACAGCGCTTCCAATGACCAGTAACAGCACTGCTGCAAATAGCTTTTACGATGGTTTTAATGTATGCAACCCACCCAGTCAAGTCTATATTGGTGGCTGGGTCAGGGTTCCAGGCTCATCAGGTAGCGGTGTGATGAGTGTCACAACCCCTGCTTCGCTGGTGAATGCCGCTGGCAACACTATCCCATTTTCAAGCATTAGCTGGACCAGTACGGCGAACCAAGACAGCACAGCACACATCGCAGCAGGCACATTCAATGGCGGCACCATTACTTTAGCCAGCATTGCTGCGAACAGATGGGTAGAAAACTGCATGACTTTTTCATATGCAAACACTGCAATTTATGCATCTGGCACCTACACGGGCAGAGCGATTTACACATTGAGTCTGCCATGAAGAACTTGAAGTTACTTTGTCTGTTCACCCTAATTTTTGCACTAAACACGAACGCTCACGCTGGCACTTATCGTGTTGACGACTCAGCTACCATTGTGACGGATTCACAAGTAAAAATGCGCTGGCGTAGCGCTGGTGCAAATCGCGTAAATGGCAACATTGTGGATGGTTCGACTTTTGTCAACATTCGGCTTAACACCTCACCTTGGTTAAATAAAACAGGCCAAATATACATGGTGTTGCCAGCGCAACCCATTGGCCAAGTGGTCGTTGATTGGAAAACACAAGGAAAGCTGTTACCTGGCACTCTCGTTTCTGGCAACCGTACGTTAGTTTACGCTGGCGCAATTCAAAACAATATCATTGAAGACACTTTTTATATTCAAGTCCATAGCGATGGAACAAGGCTTAATGACATGCAAAGACTCGAGTTTTATTTCGAAATTGACATCAACTAATATGACAAAAAAAGTATTCAAAAATCAAAAGATGCTATTTTCATGGCTGGCGGCGACAGCGCTGTTTTTTTTCAACTCGCTCGCCCATGCGAATGATTTCGCAGTGATTGCCACACCGCCACGATTTGAAATTACCGGGAAACCTAATACAGTCAATCGCCAAGTGATTGAAATTACCAATGCCAGCACCACGCCCGGAAAATACAGCATTAAAACCGCGGACTGGACGTTGGATGAGAACGGTGGCACACAATTTACTGAAGCTTTATCTCCTGAAAGCTGCCGCCCTTGGGTCGCTTTAGAGCGGTTACAAATCAGCGTGCCTTCTGGAGCAAAATATCGCTATCGATTTGAGGTAAAACCACCAGCCAACACCCCTGCGCAAGAATGCCGCTTTGCCATCATGATTAGTGGCGATGAACAAACGGCTAAAACGGCTGACGGCCTCTCCTTTCCGTTTGCTGGAAGACTCGGCATCATAGTCTATGTTGCGGTAGGCGATGTTAAACCTAATCTTGAAGTAGTTGCAAGTGAAGTTAAAACTATCGAAAATGTTTCCAAACCAGTCATCTCGATACGCAACACTGGTAATGCACATGGCAGACTGGCTGGGTTTCTGTCAGGGACTGATGCTAAGGGACAAAAATTAGAATTTTCGCCGTCTAGCTTACCCATTCTAGTGGGTGAAACCCGCAAAATCAGTTTAGATATCCAACAGGCTGAGGACAAGCCCCTCCCAACCATCCACTACCCCATTACAATTCGTGGAAATCTTGAGTGGGACGGCAAATCAACGCCCTTCGAGCAGCAATTTACGCAGTGAGATTTTTCTGGATTAAATTATTATTCACTTCTGTCAGCACGGTACTCTTGAATGCTGAGGTGCTTGCGCAAGACACCATCGCAGATCCAATCAAGCCGCCCGCTGAAAACGTAACATCTAGTGATAAACCTTATGTTGACCAAGTCATTGATGACGGCAACCTAAAACCTGCCATTCTTTTTGGTGAAAATGATGATCCCAATTATGACCCAGCAGGTTTGCCGCACTACTTACGGATAGAGGCAGTATCCAGCATTTTAAAGCACACGGGAGCAAGTGATAGCGAAGAGAATGGCCTAGCAATGACCAGCCAATTTGACACGCAGCACTACGGCGCGTTTTCGATTAACGGCGTCTTTCGTAATGAACCCTTAGGAAAAGCAGGTTCTATCCTTCAGCGTGGAATGCCCTTTAATAATGGCTGGTATGCGAATAATGGCATTGGTACACTCTACACACCCTCTATTGACCTAGCGCGCACCCAGCATCGTTTTTACATTCCAACTTTTCCAGTGTTGGGGGTTTCAACAGAGTGGTTGCAAAATAGAGACCTGCAACTTCAATTTGCAACAGGCACGCCCGGTATTTTTGATGGTTTACAACTCAATGGTTTTAGTACATTGGGTGGCTCACTCACTATGGCAGGCGCACAATGGAACGCCTCTCCCAACTGGCAAATTGGAGCACAACTGATTGATGCCAATCAAGTCTCTACATCTGCCGGTTCTACTGCTGCTTTTAACCAATTTTTTGGGTTAACCCCAGAAATAGATAAAACAAAAACCAGCGCACAATCATTTTACGGCAGTGCCGCTTGGCTAAATGGTGACACAAGAATTCAAGCCAATCTATTGCAAAGCAAAAATAACACTGCCTCGAACGCTACTGGAATATGGCTTGATGCGAACAAACGCATCGGGCAAATTTCTCATCAAGCCGGTATATTTCGATTAGACCCAGATTTAGCTTGGGGCTACACCCCAATTAGTAACAATGTTAAGGGTACTTACTACAGAGCCAACTACATAAGCCGACAGTGGTTGCTTGATGGCGGTTTTGATTTGGTTAGAAGTGTTTCTGGAAGCGGTTCTAACGGTGCACTACTCACTGGCAGTGCACGTTATCAAGTCAACCAGTCATTGGGTATTGGTGCCAGCGCGACTTTTCGTCACGCTGATAACGATGCAAGGAGCGGTTATGTATTTGCTGACAAGCTCAATCAATTGGGCACAGGGCGCGCTCAATTAGACTACAGCGCCGAAAGCGACAACCAAGTGACTAGACTTACATTAAGCCAAGGTTGGCGTTTTTCTGTGGGCTCACGCCTGAATACTTCAATCTACAGCGAAGTTGAAAAAAATGAAGGCGAGCGTATTAATCATTTTGGCGTTTCTCTAAATGGAGGCAGTGATTTATTTAACAACATCTCCTGGAATGGCAACTTAAGTTATGACAAATCAAACGGCAGAGGTGCCACTAAACACTTGAGTGCAAATCTTGACTTAACCGCACGGCTAAATAATCATTGGTCGCTAATCGCCTCGTATTTGGAGAGCAAGAACTCAACTACCAGCCCATTTATTGTTCAACCACTGATTCCAGTACAGTCAAATACGGATGTAACTAAGGGTAGCGCACTGTTTGTTACCTTGCGATATGAAACTCGCGGCGGAACCTCATCAGCCCCATTGGGCGGCACTTCTGGGAGCGCTGCAGGCTCTATAAACGGCTATTTATTTTTAGATGTCAACGACAATAATCTACCCGATGCCAACGAAGAGCCTGCTCAAAACATCACCGTTTTATTGGATGGAAAATTCTCTACCCGAACCAACGCGCTTGGTCGATTTGAGTTTCCACTGGTCGCTACGGGTGAACATACTATCACTATCGTCTCAGATAATTTACCGCTCCCTTGGCAAGTAAATGACAATGGCCAGCGGTCAGTAAAAGTCAACACGCGCGAGACCAACTACATCAACATTCCCGCCTCTAGATTAAAATAGTGGGTAGGCATAGTGCTTAATTCCCACAACATTCAGAATAATATCCAAATTTCATTTAATTGGTCGTGATTATCACATCAAGACTCACTCAAGACCCAATAGAAGCCAGTATCTTTACCGATGAAAAACTACATCAAATGGAGTAAGTTTCTTATTTAATTACTGAGCGTCAAGAAAAGTTAGAATGAAACGGCATCATAGATGAACTCGATACCAAAAAACCAATCTAGCGCTGGTTGAAAGTACTAGTACGTACGTCTTTTAGGGGTGTAAGTCGCGCCACTAGATTCAATATGCCTAAAGGTGATGCGACCATTGTTGATGTCGTATGGAGACAGTTCTAAAGTTACTTTATCACCGGCCAAAATGCGGATATGATTTTTCTTCATTTTGCCGCCTGTATAAGCAATGAGTTTGTGACCATTATCAAGGGTCACGCGATAGCGTGAGTCTGGTAATATTTCCATTACCACACCATTCATTTCAATTAACTCTTCTTTAGCCAATACAGTCTCTCCGTAACAATTATGGGCATTTACCCAATGACATTCATCAGTATTTACATTTTTTGTGAATACATCGCGCGCGCATTGTAACGCCAGTGCTGGTTTTTGGCAATCAGTTAATACATCAAGAGAAGCTAAAACGAAACAAAAACGGGGGATTTTTTATATTTTTTTATATTTTTTGATAATTTTGTAAAATATTGTCAAAATAGTACTTGACATGGATAATGTTTCCCCGTAAAAAGTAATTTAGGCGTTTGGATGTTTAATGTGGTTTAAGTTGCAAGACTGAATTATTTGTTAAAAACCCAATCTTTCAGGGTGCCTCCCTTTTTTAAAGTATGGAAATAAGATATGGCTACAGGTTTAGTTAAATGGTTTAATGATTCTAAAGGTTTTGGTTTCATTACTCCTGATGCAGGCGGCGACGATTTATTCGCTCATTTCTCAGCAATTGTTGACACAGGTTACAAAAGCTTAAAAGAAAATGATCGCGTAAGTTTTGACATTACAGAAGGACCAAAAGGTAAACAAGCTTCTAACATTCAGAAGGTTTAGTAACTTTTTGCTTAAATATTAATTTAAGCATCCAAATAAAAAATGACCCTTAATCGGGTCATTTTTTTTGCTATTAATTTTTGATTAATGCGCTAACTTATACACCACAATGTTATCGCCTGGTGTAAACCCAAATATTGCATTGCCGCCAGCAGCAACTGCAACGTATTGCTCACCGTCAATAGCATAACTTATTGGTGGCGCATTGACTCCCGCATCGACTTTCGTCTGCCATAGCAAATCACCCGTCTGGCTGTTATAAGCATTAAAGTTACCATTACCCTCACCCATAAAAAGCAGACCCGCACGCGTTGCCAACAAACCACCCATGAGCGGTTGCTCTGTTTTCACTTGCCATTGCATTTTACCTGTGGCTAAGCTAATGGCAGAAATCACGCCCCAGCGCGGATCTTTGGTAGGTTCAGATGAGGCGTAACGGATTGCAGGCTTACCATTTTTTGCGGGTTCTTCCACCAGTGTATATTTGATTGGTGCGTGGATACCAGCAACAAAGCTGGTTTGATTTGTTTCATCTAGTACGCTGGGGCTCCAGTTAGAGCCACCTAAAATACCAGGATACAGCACAGTACCTCCGCGCGTTGCTTTAGCAAATAAGTTTTTTTGCGGCACAAATGCCTCTGACTTTTTCAGCAACTTTCCTGTTGCGCGGTCATTAATGAAATACCAACCGGTTTTACTGGCTTGCCCCACTGCTGCAACTGACTTGCCTGCAATCTGATAATTAAACAATACTGGCGGGCTGGCTAAGTCATAACCCCAAACATCATGCGGAACTTGCTGGTAATACCATTTAAGC
>JAKQTB010000021.1 GCA_029569495.1 Pseudomonadota bacterium
AAAATGATTGCTGAAGTTAAAGCGATGGGCTTAGAAACTTGTGCAACATTAGGCATGCTTAAAGATGGCCAAGCGGCCCAACTCAAGGAAGCCGGGCTGGATTATTACAACCACAATTTGGATACCGCGCCAGAATTTTACGGTGATGTGATTACCACCCGCACGTATCAAGACCGTTTAGATACGTTAGATAGCGTGCGAGAAGCAGATATCAATGTGTGTTGCGGCGGCATTATCGGAATGGGTGAGTCGCGCAACCAGCGCGCGGGTTTGTTGGCGCAGTTGGCCAATATGGAGCGCCCACCTGAAAGCGTGCCAATCAATTTACTGACACAGGTGGAAGGCACGCCATTGCACGGCACTGAAGAACTCGACCCGTTTGAATTTGTGCGTACCATTGCCATCGCCCGCATCACCATGCCAAAAAGTTTTGTGCGGCTTTCCGCTGGCCGCCAAAGCATGCATGAAGGCATTCAGGCGCTTTGCTTTTTAGCGGGGGCAAATTCCATTTTTTACGGTGAAAAATTACTCACCACGGGTAACCCAGAAGCCGAAACGGATAAAAAATTATTTGCGAAATTAGGGTTGCACCCCATTTAAACCATGCTGGATGCTTTACAGAAAGCGTTGGAACAGCGCGAAAAAGACGGCTTGTTACGCCAGCGACGCTTGCTCGATTCTCCGCAGGCCGAGCATATTGTGGCCGATACTAAACCGTATTTATCATTTTGCAGTAATGATTATTTAGGTTTAGCCAATCACCCCAAACTCATTGCTGCAATGCAACAGGCGGCGGGCATTGCCGGCGTAGGTAGCGGCGCATCTGGGCTTGTCACGGGTCATCATCGTTACCATGACGATTTAGAAAAACAGCTAGCGAAGTTTGTAAATTTGCCCGCCGCTTTGTTATTTTCAACAGGCTACATGGCCAATATTGGGGTGCTTGGCGCGCTGGTTGGCCGTGGTGATGCCATTTTTGCCGATAAATTAAACCACGCCTGCTTAAACGATGGCGGTTATTATTCGTTGGCAGAGTTCAACCGCTTTGCGCATAACGATGTGGCAGCGCTCGAAAGCCTGTTGAAAACCAGCACGGCAAAACATAAACTCATCGCAGTGGATGCCGTATTTAGCATGGATGGCGATATTGCGCCAATCCCAGATTATTTAGCGCTTTGCGAAAAATACGATGCTTACTTGTATGTTGACGATGCACACGGCTTTGGTGTGTTGGGAGAACATGGTGCAGGTTCACTGAGTCATTTTAACTTGCAATCACCACGCATCATAATGATGGCAACGCTCGGCAAAGCTGCCGGAGTAGCAGGGGCGTTTGTGGCAGGGCAACAGGTGGTGATTGATTATTTAATTCAAACCGCCAAAAGCTATGTCTATTCAACTCCTGCGCCGCCGGCACTATCGGCCACGCTGTCAGCTTCTGTCAATATAATCGCGCAGGGCGATGCGCTACGTGCGCATTTGTATGCACTGATTGCCTTATTAAAAGCTGAACTTAACTTAACAAAATGGCAGCTCATGCCCTCAATCACCAGTATTCAGCCGTTGTTAATTGGCGATAATTTTGAAGCGGTGCGTGTGAGCCGGTTTTTACAGGCCAAAGGCATACTGGTGCCAGCCATACGTCCGCCAACAGTGCCAAAAAATACGGCAAGATTACGCATTTCGCTGTCAGCCGCACATAGCAAAGCGGATGTCATGCGTTTAATGAGCGCGTTGCATGAAGCAGAAAAGGAGTTTTCGTGAGTTTACATGTTGAGATTATCGGAGAAGGCCAACCCCTTGTGATGCTGCACGGTTGGGGCTCTCATGGTGGTGTTTTTCACTCATTAGTTAAAAGCATGAGCAAAAGTTTTACCCTGCATTTGGTCGATTTGCCCGGCTCTGGCTTAAGTCGCCCAATTGACCCGTATCATCTGTATTCGCTTGCTGAACATGTGGCCGATATATTGCCAGCGCATGCCGACGTACTAGGCTGGTCACTCGGCGGGCAGGTCGCCATGCGCTTGGCGCTTGACCGCCCAGACATGATACGCAGACTGGTGCTGGTAGGTGCAACCCCTTGTTTTGTCAATAAACCCGATTGGGAAATCGGCGTGCCACCCCGTGTATTTGATGATTTTGCGCGGGACGTGAATTTAGATTACCAAAAAACAATGCTTCAAAATATTACCCTGCAGTGCATGAATGCGAAAGATGCGCGTAAAACCATTAAAATTATTCGTGAAAAATTTTTAGAACGCCCAGCCGCCAACACGCAGGCAATCCGTCATGGCTTGCAAGTGCTGGTGGATACTGATTTACGCGAAGAGGTTGGTAATTTAAGAAAGCCAACGCTGTTGATTCATGGCGACCGCGACAATTTGGCCCCCGTACAAGCCGCCCATTGGATGATGCAAAATTTGCCAGCAGGCTTTTTACGCGTCATGTCGGGTTCAGCACATGCACCGTTTTTATCACACCAAGCGCAATTTATTGAAGCGCTTGAACAGTTTTTAGAGCCAGCCAAGTAATGTTGGATCAATACCATATTGATAAAAAGCGCGCGCGCGCTTCATTTGGGCGCGCAGCTGAAACTTACGACGCGGCCGCCATTTTGCAAAAGCTGGTACGCGACGAAATGCTCAGTCGTCTGGATTTAGTTAACATTAACCCACACTCTATATTAGACGCGGGCTGTGGCACTGGGGCGGGTAGCCAGGCCTTGCAAAAACGTTTTACAAAAGCACAAGTGGTGTCACTGGATTTTGCAATGCCCATGCTGCAAAAAACGCGCAGTACAAAGCGTCAATCAGGGTTAATGCATCAGGTAAAGTCAATTTTTGGCAACGCAAATTCCCATTGTTTATGTGCGGATATTGAAGCCCTGCCTTTGGCAACGGCGAGTATTGGTTTGCTGTGGTCAAACCTGGCCATTCAGTGGTGCAACGATTTAGATGTAGCCTTGCAAGAATTTCACCGCGTTTTGCAGCCTGAAGGCTTGCTCATGTTCAGCACCTTTGGGCCAGATACGTTGAAAGAATTACGTGTGGCTACCGCGCAAGAAAACACCACCAGCGTGAGTAGATTTATTGACATGCACGACATTGGCGATGCGCTGGTGCGGGCAGGTTTTAGCGCACCCGTGTTAGATGTTGAACGCTTTACGCTCACTTATGATGATGTGAAAAGCGTGATGCGCGACTTAAAAAGCATCGGCGCGCACAACGCAACCGATGGCCGTGCGCGCGGCCTGCACGGGCGTGGATTTTTGCAAAAAATTGAAGCAGTGTATGAGCAATTTAGAGCAGGCACAAAATCGGATGGCGGAAAATTGCCCGCGACTTTTGAAGTGGTTTATGGGCATGCCTGGCGCGGACAAGATAAAAAAGTGCTGCCAGATGGTGCGCATGTGGTTCATTTTCATCAATAAATCACCGTCATTCCCGCGCAGAAATGACGATTAAGGAAGCTGCAAGCTTAAATGAAACAATCGTACTTCATCATCGGCACCGATACCAACGTGGGCAAAACCTATGTTGCGAGCCTACTGATTCAGCAGTTTGTTGCTGCTGGCTACCAAACGGTTGGCATGAAGCCAATCGCATCAGGTTGTGCGTTTGATGCAAAAGGTGAACTCATCAATGACGATGTGCAAGCACTCAACGTCGCCAGCAATGTCAGCGCACCACTCAATTTAATCAACCCTTATCACTTTTCGCCCGCCATTGCGCCCCACATTGCCGCAGAGCTTGCTGGTATTAGTATGCAAATTGAATTGATTCAACAAGCTTACGCACAACTTACCAAGTTGGCAGAAGTGGTGATAGTAGAAGGCGCAGGCGGTTTTTTTGTGCCAATAAACGCAACGCAAACCTTGGCCGATGTGGCTGTGCAATTGCAAATACCGATTATTTTAGTGATCGGCATCAAGCTTGGCTGCATCAACCATGCCTTACTCACGGTAGATGCCATACAAGCGCGAGGTTTAATTTTAGCCGGTTGGGTCGCCAACCAAATTGAACCCGAAATGCCGATGTTTGAAGAGAATTTAAGCAGCCTCACACAGCGTATTGCAGCGCCATGTTTGGGTGTGGTGTGTTGGCAAAAAAACGCCAATTTTGAACTAGCAAATTAGGCGCATTCAAAGTCTGAATTCGTACGAGAAAAAAATAATGCCCTGCGAGCCTTTATTTATAAGGCTCGCAGGGCATCGAAAAAGGTTGGTATTAAAATTGCCTAATTTTTAAGCATTTTTGCATACATAATATGCGCTGATTATTTAGCTACTTCTGCCGCCTCAACCACCACTTTATAAAGCTGCGCCTCTTGCGGTGTGGCGACTTTTTCGCCAATGGCAATTTGGTTGCGTTTACCAGGAGCTACGCCACCAGAAATTGTCATCGGCGCACTTTGTGCAATGGCGCGGCCTGTTTTTGCGTCATATTTCACCACGCGCACTTGCACGCGCCCCACGGGTACATCCGTATTATTTTGCACTACGGCAAATAAAGCGCCAGCGTTGTCGGCCACTGCGCCAGATTGCAAGTATTTGCTCGGGTTACGGGGTAAGTCTAAGCGCACGCCGCGCGCATTGGCTTCTTTCCCATAGTCTGAATTAGAACCCGCAGCAACAGAGTAATGTTTCAGCGCATTATCAATGTCACCCCGTTCTTCAGCGATTTGCCCAAGTAATGCGTGGCCCGGCGCGGTAGGAAGCAGTTCATTCGCGCGTTTTAAAAAAGGCTCAGCCTCAGTTTTTTTGCCTGCATTATATAAAGCAATGCCGCTTTGCACATGCGGTTTAAAGTAATCAGGTTGCAATTTAATGGCTTTATCATAATATGCCAGTGCTTCAGTTGTTTTTTTCTCGGTGAGCGCGATGTCGCCTAATAGTTCTTGAAAGCGCGCTTCACGCGGTTCACCCTTAATCGCTTGGTTGGCAAGCGCGGTGGCTTTTGCGGTATCTTTTGCTACCAATGCTTTCACGCCATCGTCATAGGCTTTATAGGCCGTTTGCGTGGCTTTTAACTTGGCGGTTTTTTGCGCATACACTTCTTTACCCCAATCGCCACCTGCGCCTAATTTAGCCAGCGTTGCTTTATTGGCATCCACCCGTGCTTGTGAAGGCGGGTGGCTGGCAAATAAGCCATCAATAAAGTTGCTTTTGCGATCAGCACTCAGCCGCACAAACGTTTCTTGTAAATTCACCGCTGCCGTTGGGTCGTAGCCCGCTTTTTTCATGTACTGCATGCCGTATAAGTCAGATTCACTTTCAGCATCGCGGCCATATTTGCTCATGGTGAGCGCAGCACCAACTTGCGCGCCACCAACTATTAAATTAGCGTAATTGGTGTTTTGCGCACCAATGCCAACGGCAACCATCGCGCCTTGCATAAATATGCCGCGCTCCATGCTTTTTGCGCCATGCCTTGCTGCTGCGTGCACCATTTCATGGCCCATCACCGCCGCCAGTTCAGCCTCACTATTTAATTCATACAGTAAGCCACGGTTAAAGGCAATTTTGCCACCTGGCATCGCCCACGCGTTGGGGGTAGAGTCGTTAATTACGGCATATTCATAAGGCAGCTGGCGGTCAGCTACTTTTGCGAGTTTATCGCCCACACTTTGCACATACGCAGTCAATTCAGGGTCGATAATATAATCGCCGCCTTGCGACTGCCGCGCGGGCGAGTAATTTTGCTTACCAATGGCAATTTCTTGCGATTCTGATACCAGCTGAATTTCACGCTTTTTAGTCACGGGGTTTGTGCCGCAGGCGGTGGTAATGAGCGCCAAGCTTGCGATAATGAAAATAGAAAATTTTTTAGAAACGGTAGGGTTTGACATGGTTCACTCTCTTACTGCACAAAAAGTTAGGTAAAAAAACAGTTACAAATAGTCAAGTTGATGCTGATGGATATAGCTCAATATCTCATCAGGCAATAAATAACGCACAGAATGTTTGCCACGCAATGCATGACGTATGGCTGTGGATGAAATATCCAGCCGCGTCATTTTTTGCATGATAATGCATCCGTAAGCCTGTTCAAGCAAATCTTCACTGTTTTCAGTGTAATGCGCTTGCAAGTAGCTTTCAAGTGCCTTGGGCAAGCCCTCAGACTTTTCTGAAGCGGTGTGCGCCCTTGCCACCAAGCAAATGTGGCAAAGGTTCAAAAGCTCCTGCCAGCGATGCCAAGTGTTAAGTTTTGTAAAAGCATCATTTCCCATAAAAAGTGTGATGCTGGTGTGCGCGCCAAGTTCTTCTCTTAAACTCGATAACGTGTCGAATGTATAAGATGCACCCGTGCGCGCAAGTTCACGGCCATCAAACTTAAAGGTAGGGTTGTTGGCAATGGCCAATTGCACCATCGCCGCCCGATGCTCGGCACTTACCGCAGGGGCAGGTTTGTGCGGCGGGTTGGCGGAGGGAATAAAACGTACTTCGTTTAAGTGGAGGATTTCAGCGAGTTCTTCAGCCATACGCAAATGACCAAAGTGAATCGGGTTAAACGTGCCACCGAGAATGCCAATTGCAGGGTATTTTTTCATTGGATTATCTCAGGCCTCTAAGGGCTAGTTTAGCTATGCACGCACGTGGCCATCGCCCAACACCACATACTTGAGTGAAGTCAGGCCTTCTAAACCCACAGGGCCGCGAGCGTGTAATTTATCGGTTGAAATGCCAATTTCAGCACCCAAGCCATATTCAAAACCATCAGCAAAGCGGGTTGAGGCATTGACCATCACAGAACTTGAATCCACCTCGCGCAAAAAGCGACGTGCCTTGGTGTAGTTCTCAGTCACAATCGCTTCGGTGTGTTGGCTAGAATGTTGGTTAATATGCGCAATCGCCTCATCTAAACCACTTACCACTTTGCATGAAATAATCGCCGCTAAGTATTCGGTGTAATAATCTTCATCGGTGGCTGGAATTGCATTTTTTACAAGCGCGCAAGTTTCTGCACAGCCGCGAATTTCAATGCCGTGTTGGGTGAGCATATCTGCCAAATTTGGCAACATTTCTTTGGCTACAGAGCGTGCAACCAGTAATGATTCCGCCGTGTTGCACGTGCCTAAGCGCTGCGTTTTACTGTTCTCTAAAATCCGCAATGCTTTGTCAAAATCCGCATCGTCATCCACATACACGTGGCAATTACCATCTAAATGTTTAATCACAGGAATGCGCGCATCGTTACTAATGCGCTCAATCAAGCCTTTGCCGCCGCGTGGCACAATCACATCCACATATTGCTTCATGGTAATCAGCTCGCCCACCGCCGCGCGGTCTGTCGTTTCAACCACTTGCACGGCAGTTTTTGGCAGGCCAGCCTCCGCCAAGCCTTCATGCACCAGTTTAGCCAAAGCTTGGTTACAGTGTATAGCTTCGCTACCGCCACGCAAAATGACCGCATTGCCAGATTTAATGCACAGCCCAGCGGCGTCTACCGTCACATTCGGGCGTGCTTCATAAATAATGCCAATTACGCCCAGCGGGACGCGCATTTTGCCAATTTGTATACCGCTCGGCATATATTTAAAATCAGTCATCTCGCCGATTGGGTCAGCAAGATTAGCGATTTGTGTTAAACCTTCCGCCATGCTGGCAATGGTTTTTTCGCTAATCGCTAAACGGTCTAGCATCGCTGGTTCTAAGCCGTTTGCACGCGCAGCGTCTAAATCGAGCTTATTGGCCGCCAGCAATACGTCTTTTTCACGCAAAATCGCCTTGGCAATTGCATTCAATGCATTGTTTTTTTGAAGTGTATCGGCACTCGCCATCGCGCGTGAAGCCTTGCGGGCTTCAATGCCAATGTTTTGCATGTAGGTTTGAATGTTCATGCTGTGATTATACTTTTTTGAGGGATTTTTAACAGTAAATTTGGAGGCCGAATTTGAGCAATTAAATCGTAAAAATAACACAAAAAATCCCTCGAGAGATTTTTATGCCTCTGGAAGCCTCATGGATACTTGCTTGCAGAGGAGGTGAAATGATTTGGTGTGAATTTAGTGATGAAAAATGGGTTTTGTAGGGCGGATGAGCGCAGTGTTATCCGCCGTAAGGGTATTACATTCGGCGGAAGGCGTTTCACTTTTCCGCCCTACGAGCTAAGTCTTTGATAATGTTATTTAGTTGGCTTCAGTGTTTTTCGTATTGATTTCTAAAAGCTTACTTGTTAATAATCCAATTGCAATGTTACTAGTGCCGCTAATTAATAAGGATATATAGCCATCTACTAACAAAATGAATCTTTGCAAAATTCCAAAATCACTAGCTAACGCATGCTGCAATTTCAGGGCTTCATAAATTTCTACTTTAAGTTCATTTCCAAATTAAGTAAGATTTTTGATAAATATTTCATGTTCAACTACTCCGACATCATAAAAGTGGATATTTTCTTCTTCCTCGAGAGTTAGCAGCATATCTTTGAAAACGCTGATAAAGTTATCCAGTCTATGGTCATAGTTTTTATGAAGATATTCGCTTACATCGTCAAGTAGCTGTTTTTTTGAGCTTCTAACTTGGTTTTATTGTTTAAAATTAATATTGCAATAACAATGAGTGCAGCTATCAATAGACCTAAGAGCATTCCAACCTCCTTAACCAAAATATTGTTTTTGCGTATTACTATAAATAAAAATCCCATGTAACAGGTGTATGCAAAAAGTAATACACCTTAAAGCTAACGCCCCCGCACCTTCGCCAACCCAAAGCAAAGGCGCGAAATTTCTAGCCAGGCATCGCCTAGCATTACGCCTTTAGCGGTTTTATCAATATCGGCCAGTTTTTGTAAGGCGGCTTCAAGCTGACGCAGGCTTAATCTTGCCAATGCGCGTTTGGTGAGGGCTTGTTTGTCGCCAAAAATGCGGGCGTTGGTCATGGCGGTTTGTAGGTTCTCGCCACGCATTTCGGCTTGTTTGACGCGCACAAGTGGTCGCAACACCCACATGAGCGGGCTCATGACGGCAACTGGGTTTTCGCCTTCATCTTGCAAGCCTTGTAAAATGCGGGCGGTGCGGGCGGCATCGCCCAATAGCACGGCTTCACCGAGTTGAAAAGCGTCAAAGCGTGATACATTTAGCACGGCTTCACGCACGGCTTCGTCCGTCAGTTCACCTTGTGGGTAGAGCAGGCCGAGTTTTTGCACTTCTTGATTAGCCGCAAGCAAGTTGCCTTCTACTTGGTTAGCTAAAAAATCTAATGTTTGTGGGCTGGCTTGTTGGCCTTGTTGGGCAAGCCTGTTTGCAATCCATTTAGGTAAATTGGCTGCGCTGACTTCGTCGTTAGCAATCAATACCGCGTGTTGCTCAAGCGCACTAAACCATGCGCTGTTTTTGGCTTCGCGCTCGAGTTTTGGCAAAATAATCACCACAGTGGTGTCAGGTATAGGTTTGCTCACTAAGGCTTGCAGTGCTTTACCACCGTCGATGCCTGGCTTGCCATTGGGAATGTTGATTTCGAGTAAGCGTAAGTTGGCAAATAGTGAAATAGATTGGCCATAAGCTTCAATTTGTTGCCAATTAAAATTGCGTTCAACGGTTAAGCTATTTCGCTCATCAAAACCTTGCGCGCGGGCTGCGGCGCGAATCGCATCTAGGCATTCGCGTTGTGCAAGCGGCTCATCACCTACCAAGACATATAAACTTTTTAGCCCAAGGCTTAAGTGTTTTTCAAGTTGCGCAGGCGCTAGCTGCATGGCTTATTTAGCGGTGACTTTAATGGCTGATAATCGGCGCATAATTTCACGCACGGCGTCACTACGCATGTCAGTATTGAGTTTGTTTTCTTCATCCAACTTGCCGAGAAGGGCGTTGTCATTATATGAAAAGTCTCGGCGTGCTTGCACGGTTTGCGGGGCGCTCCAGGTTTCACTTGCGGGGTCACGCGTTCTGAAACTGACGCGATAATTGAGTTCGTATTCACGTACCACACCGCCACCACTGAGTGACAAAATGCGCTTTTCATTGGTTTCGTTGAGCATTTCAATCAGCAACTCTGCATCTTCAATACTGTTCACTACCTGAATGCCATTGGTTTTGAAAGACTGGTTAAGCTCTCGAGAAATGCTTAAAGTGCTGCCCTGCACAAACACTGATTTAAAAGACAAATTTGCCACGCCGCGCAGTTGAAACCCGCAGGCAGCAAGTGTCGTACTCAATAAAAATAAGCAGATTAGATTAAAGCGTGCATATTGCATGACATGTTTTTTCATCGGTTTTCCTGCTCGTAGGGTTAGCCTGCTTTAAGTTTAACTTACTACAACGTTAATAAGTTTATTGGGTACCAAAATGACTTTACGAACAGTCATATTTTCTGCAATGAATTTTTGCACAAAAGGCTGTTGCAAGGCTAACTTTTCAAGCGTTTCTTTGTTTTCTGTTTTGGCAACGGTGATACTGCCACGCAATTTACCGTTGACCTGAATCACATACTCCACACTGTCTTGCACCATGGCTGATTTGTCGGCGACTGGCCAGCCAGCATCGAGAATATGGCTGTGTGGGCATAGTTCAGCCCAAATGGCCTGGCAGATGTGCGGCACAATCGGCGAGAGTAGTAGTGCTACATTTTGCAAAACTTCTTGGCGAACACTGCGTGTCACTTCATCTGTACCTTCAATTTTTGCCAGTGCATTCATGAGTTCCATGACCGATGAAATGGCCGTGTTAAAACTATGGCGACGGCCGTAGTCATCAGCGACTTTTTCAATAGTGAGATGTAATTGTAAGCGAATCGCCTTGAGTTCGGCCGTCAGTTCACCATGAGTGTAGGCAGCAATTTTTCCTAATTCTACATGGTCGTATACGGCTTTCCAGAGTCTGCGTAAAAAGCGGTTGGCACCTTCAACGCCACTATCCGCCCATTCCAGGCTTTGCTCAGGTGGGGCAGCAAACATCATAAAAAGCCGTGCTGTATCAGCACCATAAGTATCAATCAGTGCTTGCGGGTCAACCGTATTGCCTTTTGATTTGCTCATTTTTGAGCCATCTTTCAGCACCATGCCTTGGGTGAGCAAGTTGGTGAATGGTTCGTCATTTTTCAACAACCCGACATCGCGCATCAATTTGTTAAAAAAGCGCGCATAGAGCAAATGCAAAATAGCATGCTCAATGCCGCCTACATATTGGTCCACAGGTAGCCAGTAGTTTGCGCGCGTGTCTGCCATGGCGGTGTTGCAGTCAAAGCTCGCGTAACGCGCAAAATACCATGAAGACTCGAAAAATGTGTCTAACGTATCGGTTTCACGCGTGGCTTTGCCGCCACAAGTGGGGCAAGTGGTTTCATAAAAGTTTGGGTCTTTTTTAATTGGGGAGCCAACGCCGTCCATCACCACATCTTCAGGCAATACCACTGGCAGTTGTTCTGCTGGCACGGGTACTTCACCACATTTTTCACAGTGAATAATGGGAATTGGGCAACCCCAATAACGTTGACGCGAAACACCCCAATCGCGCAGACGATATTGGGTGCGGCGTTTACCGAGCTTTTTGGCAGAAAGCGCCTCGGCAATCGCCGTACCAGCGCCTTCAAAATTAAGCGTATTAAAAGCACCAGAATTAAACAAAATGCCATGTTCCGTCATGGGTAATACATCAGCATTGGTATTTTTGATCACCGTTTTAATGGGCAAGTTATATTTTTTTGCAAACTCAAAATCGCGTTCATCGTGTGCTGGTACCGCCATAACAGCGCCTTCACCATAGCTTGCCAATACGTAGTTAGCCACCCACACAGGCAGTTGCTCGCCATTTAAAGGATGGGTGACAAATAAGCCGGTTGCCATGCCTTTTTTCTCAGCCGTCGCTACATCGGCTTCAGCCACACTACCGCGCTTACATTCGGCAACAAACTCAGCCAGTGCAGGGTTGTTTTGTGTAGCAAGGGTTGCTAAAGCGTGTTCTGCCGCAACTGCCACATAAGTCGCGCCCATGAGCGTATCGGGACGCGTGGTGTACACTTTTAAGTTGCCATGTTGACCAATAATCGGAAACTCCACTTCACAGCCGTAGCTTTTACCTATCCAGTTGCGCTGCATGGTTTTTACTTGCTCTGGCCAGCCATCGAGTTTATCTAAATCGTTCAATAACTCTTCTGCGTAAGCCGTGATTTTCATAAAGTATTGTGGAATATCGCGCTTTTCAACCAGTGCACCACTGCGCCAGCCGCGGCCGTCAATCACTTGCTCATTAGCAAGCACAGTGCCGTCCACTGGATCCCAATTTACCGTGGATGTTTTTTTATAAATAAGGCCTTTTTTAAATAATTCAGTAAACAGCCATTGTTCCCACTTGTAATACTCTGGCTTGCAGGTAGCAATTTCGCGGTTCCAATCCACCCCTAGCCCCAATTGCTTGAGTTGGACCTTCATGTGTTCAATATTTTCATACGTCCATTTGGCGGGCGCTGTGTTGTTTTTAATCGCCGC
>JAKQTB010000037.1 GCA_029569495.1 Pseudomonadota bacterium
CTACAATATTGTCGAGGCGCATGGTGGCAAAATCAGTGCGGCACATTCTTCCTTGGGTGGCTTAGACATTCGCGTAACCCTGCCCCTACAACGCTGACGGATACCTTCATGGCACAAATTCTCATCGTCGAAGACGAACCCAAAATTGCCGATTTGCTGCAAAAATACCTGCAAAACGCTAACTACCAGACACACTGGCTCAATACGGGGCTGGGTGTGGGCGATTGGGTACGTAAAGAACAGCCACAATTGATCCTGCTGGATTTAATGTTGCCGGGTAAAGATGGCTTGGAAGTGTGCAAAGAAGTGCGCCAGTTTTCCCCCGTCCCTATCATTATGTTGACGGCGCGAGTGGAGGAAATTGACCGTTTGCTGGGCTTAGAACTGGGTGCGGATGATTATATCTGCAAGCCGTTTAGCCCGCGTGAAGTGGTCGCCCGCGTCAAAGCCGTATTGCGGCGTTTGCAAGCATTCATACCCACCGAACACAATGGCATGACCCTCAACCCTGCGTTGTTGGAGCTGGATCGTGACCGTTTGCTGGTAAAAACAGCGCAGGGCGAAATCACGCTCACGTTAGTGGAGTTCGAGCTACTCGCGACTCTCAAGCAACAACCCGGTAGAATTTTCGGGCGTGATCAGCTTATGACCAAGGTTTACACCGACAATCGCATTGTGTCCGACCGTACTATCGACAGCCATATCAAAAAATTACGTAAAAAACTTGCCGAAATCCTACCAGATCAAGAACTTATTCATTCCGTTTATTCGGTGGGTTACAAGTTCGAGCCGTAATTTATCCTCTTTCGCCTTGCCACTTCCTCATTGTTTGCACAGTTGTAGCTAATTTCGTGCGCAATCGACGCGTAATATCCTTTCTATCGAAACAACTTAACCAAGTCACGGAAGGATACTCAAATGAAAAAAGCATTAATTGCCACGGCATTGATTGGCGCAATTGGCATGTCAGCCGCATTCGCGGGTCACGACGGCGGTTTTGGCGACTGTGGTGGCAAAGGCGGTCACGGTGGTTTTGGCGGCTTTGGTGGGCGCGGCGGCGAAAAAATGGCTGAAGTCATGACCGATAAGCTGAAATTGGATGACGCACAGAAAGCCCAGTTGGACACTATCCAACAAGAGCAAAAGACCAAAATGGAAGCCTTACGCACCCAAATGCAGGCGCAAATGCAAGCCCTGCGTACTGAAAACGAAACCAAAATTGCGGCTATCTTGACGCCGGAACAGGTAACCACCTTCAAGCAAATGCAGGATGAGCGCCAAAAACGCCAGCAAGAACGTTTGGACGACATGAAAAAGCGTCTGGACAGCGGCAATCTCTAAGCTGCGCTGATTTTTCTCGTTTAGTTTGATTTTCTCGCATATTTCACCTCGCTTAGGGCAGCCGATTGGCTGCCCATTTTTTTGTTGTCTCAGTAAAATTTCTTATTTCAATGATTTATCTTGCAAATGTGCGCGATAAAAATTTCTTGTTATTGATTTTTTCGCTATAAATTAATCGCTAAATAACGCCAAAAAATCCTACCTATTTTAAAAAGTTGTCTAGAATTAGCGGAGAGCATCCGCACGTAGCGTTTATCGTGAGCGCAAATAGATAATAATCAGCATGGAAGGTGAATATGGTGGAAAGTACCTCGGATAATGATGACCTGACTCC
>JAKQTB010000042.1 GCA_029569495.1 Pseudomonadota bacterium
GTAAAGCCTGACACAGGCTTTTCACCCGCAAAAATTCTGCCCACTGTACCCAGCACATCACGCAATGAGGTGCCGCCAGCTGGCCACCTACTGTAGATACTCTTGTAAAACTCTTCTTTTTGCCCATTAGTACCAGCTAAAAAGTCTTTAATGGGTAGATAATTTCCTAATGTGTTGTAACCTTCTACCGTAATAAAACCAATACGATAGTCTTCACTCTCATCACGCAATGGGGTTTCAGGTTTATCTAATTCATTAAAGGTGCGGCCAATAGCACTTTTCATTAACTGCATACGCGTACGATAATAGGCATACCAATTGGCCATATTGGTCATTTCTTCATCGTAGCTACAACCGCCTGCGCCTATGGAACCAGAACAATCCGTGCGGCCTGCATATTTGTGGTATGAGTTACCAGGTTTGACTTCTGTTTTTTTAAATAAACCATAACGAGCAAACCTGTAGTCTGAACCACCACTGCCAGTATAGGTACCCTGACAAGCGGCCGCGTTTGGTGAAGTCGTCGTATCTGAAGCCTGCAAGGTAGTTTTACAATAACGCACGTAAGCGGGGTAGGTGAAAGCCCCCGTTGGTGCGTTAGCCATCACGCAGTTATTTAATTTTGCTGAGTCACAATATTCGATGGCTTCAACATCATAATAAAATGGGGCTGCATAATTGTATGTTTCACCAAAGGCAAACTCACCCGCCACCGGGTTATCTGAAGTCAATAGTGGAACACCGTTTTGATGCAGCGCACTGGCAGTCACTAAAAGCGTTTTAGAGGGACTCGTTGCACCACCATCGGTTCTGGCAGGGTAAGGATAAGGGTAACGCGGTGAGGCATTCACTGAGCTACTCGTGTTAGCGGGCGTGTTACGCTTACAACGGCTAGACTCATGCCAAAGCTTTATACTTGTAAAAGCTGCTGGCATTTCGGGGGTATCACAATACACCATTTCCTTCCAGAGTTTAAAGTCATACGATCCATCTGGGGCTCTGTAGGTGTTGTTACAAGTGAGTAGATTAGAGCCTGCAACATTACAATTTGTGCCATTCGCATTAGTTATTGGGTCGCCACTTGCATTTAATCGTGTACCATCTTCTCGTACACGGGTCCAGTTTAATGTATAAGCACTCGTCATGGATGGCAACCTGTTAGCAGGAGAAGCTAACCCCAAGCCCACTGCGCTTGGTTTTGGTGGTGGCACATATTCAACGCTGGGGTCATAAAACAGACTTTGTACTTTTGCAGCGACTAACGGCGGCTCATTGGAATAACACCTAGAATCATCCTGACGATACAATACATAAGCATTCTCAGTGAGTGTTAATGGGCCAGCTGGAGCACCTGAGGCAATGTCAACCTCATAACTATTTTCGCCAACTGTGCCAGTTGTACAAGACACAAACGTACCGACCGGGGTGTCTGCAGGGTCATACCAATAGCAACTGGTGCTTGGTGTTGAAGTTATACCACCAGAATTTTCAAGCATTCCACCACCAAGGTTGTAATTGCTTGAGGTACTACCGCTGTTTGCAGGTTCAGGGCTAGTGACTTTGCAGCCATTAGTATCTTTACGGTCACGTATGTAACAACTACCGCTGGGTATTGAAGTTACACCGCCTGCATTAACCACAAAGCCGCCCCCAAGATTCAAATCTGATGTGGTATTGCCACTGTTTGCTGGTAGCGCACCTGGCACCGCGCAGCCATTGGTAGGCGCTACAGGTGGATCAGCATAAGGATTGCCAGGGTTATATGAATATTGATTATACCTATCTGGATTAACGACCGTTGGATTTGACTGAAAACGCTTAAATGGCGGATTTACAGTAACCGTTGTCGTGTACACTTCAGTACCCGGAATACAACTGTTACTTGTGGTATTTTTTACTTTAATTTGATACACGCCTGAGTACTCAGGATTACCTGGAATGGCTAAGTAGACAATGTCATTCACATTAAAGCCAGTTGTTGTCGCTTTAAACGTTAGACGTGTGTTTGGGTTGCTGGGTTTGACAGCTGTGGGGCCCACGATTGCACTCGTAATTTGGTAACCCCCTTGATTTTTTGTGGCATCTTTACATTGTGCGTAATCGTCCAGCGTGTCGTTTGCAAGCGCCTTTTCCATACTTTTTGAGGTGTCAAATACAAACATCAGGTTCGGCTTCACCACCGCACTTGAGGCGCTCAGTGGCTGGGAGGCAAGATCTGGCGCGGCAGAAAACACGGTTGAAGAGAATAGCGCTGTGACCAAGAAGCCTAGCGTTAATCCAACGTTAGCCAATATGCGCTCGTCTTTGCCAATTTGTGCGCTTTGATTGCTCAAAAGCTGCTTGAATAGTGAAGTCATGATATCAATCCTACTAAATAATATGTTTAATAAACAAAAGTTTGTATGTAGCTAACGGTATTTTTAGGGCCAACCACTTTGGCCGTCACACGGTAAATAAGGCTAGCGGCTTTACCTGTTGGGTAAACCTCTTTATTCACCCCTTTGTTATCTGCTGGCTCTGTTAATGGACCAAATAAACAATCTTCAGGCTTGGAAGGCCCAATACTTTTGCACATGCGTTGAATGACATAAGTAATGGTATTGCCCTGTGAGTCTGGATTTACAATGATGCCGGCCACGCCACTGGCATCAACCAGCGCTTTTGCATCTGGATGTGCAGGTACATCCGAGGTGGCGTAATAGCCATTGGCCGTGGAGTCCGCTTCTAATAACCCCGCATTATTGGTCACCCATGTGATGGCCGTTTCTACCCCAGTGTCTGCCGATAACATGCTGGATTGCTTAAATGATAAGTTACCTGCAATCAAACTATTGGTATCGACCGAGCGTATTAGGGCCACGGCTGCTAATGACATGACCACCAGCGCAATGAGTGCAAAAAATAGCACAACACCTTGTTGCTTATTGGTTTTCAGGTTGCTTAACCTAGCGTGGCTAACGCTTAAAAAGCTACGGTTTAAATTAATGATCATGACAAACGCTCTCTCGTCCAAACCATATTTCGCATCGGGATGATGGTTTCGTAAACTTTGTATCGATATTGATTCCAATTTGCGGTGTTTGATAAATCAATGACTGGCGCGGGTGATGCAACAATTGGGTTAGCTGAAGTCGCATCCCAAGCGCACACGCCTGTAGGGTTTGCCGCTGTTGTAGAGCTACAAGCAGTGGAAACGGCTGGTAACTTTTCTAATAAACCATTACGCGCCACAATCGCCACACGTATTGCTTTGATGCAGTTGCGGTTGGCATTTAGCGCATTGCATATCAGACTTACATTACCTGGTGTTTTTGTATAAAGCCCTGTCACTGGGTCAATCTCTGTTTCCCAAGCACCCGTAGCGTTCACCCATTGCGTAATTTGATTAGACGTTGGGCTTGCTGATATGCCGTACTGTGCCTGCACATTCACAATACCGCTCACAACAGGCGCGAGTGCCGTATTCCCAAATGTATCTAGGCGTGCGAGCTGCGGATTATTCGCAACGGTGTTGTCTACTTGATAACGAATTTCATTCCATCTGGTTAAGCAAGAAAGACTGGTTTTATCATCAATGCTCGCTGGCAGACTGCTTAACGTAATGGTTGTGTAATTTGTGCGCGTAGGCGGGGCAACTAGACCTGCATCATTCACCCTTGTTGCAGCACATGTATTTCCCGTAATGGCATATACCACATCAGCGTTAAAACAAGCCATGTTGTTATTGACGGTCACTCTTTTTAAAGCAGCGTTAGGTACGCCAACCACTGGCACTGGCACACCCCCACTTGCTGAAGCACCATAACGAACAATCACGATGTCGCTATCTGTTGCCGTGGCGCCATTGATAATATCGACTGCTGACATATTGATATTCGGCGTTGCTGCATTATTATCGTGATCGACAACTGGGTATGATGGTGCGTTACACTTCAATGGCATATTGGCTTCATCATAGAGTGGTAGGCCGAAACCTGCCAACTGCACATCTCTTTGCAAGGTGTACAACGCTACGCTACCGCTGGTTTGTGCATCTGCGGTACCAGAAGTAGTACGCTTTTGCCCCTCAAACGCTGAAAAAATTTGCATGATGGCTAAAGTGGCCAGCAGCCCTATAACCAAACCGACCATAAGCTCAACTAAGCTGAAACCAGCTTGCCTAAAACTTTTTGCTGATTGATGATGTTGAATGAAACGCATATTATCTTGCCCCAGTAATTCTGGCGTTTGTTGAGTAATTATGCTGCGGCTCACCTGGTGTTTGCCAAGTCACTGTTACCGTGACAGCATCCGGAATTGCGGCAACAAAAGTAGTCGTTCTTCGGCCATTCGGTAAATCTGGTATGGCAGTATTCACCTCACTATAGGCTGCGGATAGTGCGGCAGGATTAGCTTTTGCATCTGCCCACATCATTGCCACCCTGCGTTGTGCAATCACACTTGCGTCTGAACGGTATTTGGCTTCTGTAGTACCTTTAATCATAAATCCTTGCAGGCCAGCAATGGCGAGTATGCCCATAGAAAAAATCAATATGCCAATAAGTGATTCTAATAATGCAATACCGCGCTGGGATTTTTTTACCATTGTTGATGCCTGATAATTATTTGATTTAAATTTAAACATTATTCAGATTTTCCCCATTAACATTTACGCGGATCAGAGGTTGATAAACCTGAATATGGATCGCATGTGCGACCAACGCCGCCTGGCCCAATCATAACGCGCAGCTTTCTGCTGTCTGCTGAGTCTAGCGCTGCGTTATTTAATTCTAGTTGCGTAAATGGTACTGGTACGACTGGTGCAATTGCTGATGCCGGACTGACTGTGCCAAAATTTGTAAAAATAATCGTGGTTGAGCCCGCTGGCGTTGCAGTAACCGTGATATTTGCAGATGAACCATCACTCGCACTACGTGTTTCTACAACCCCTCCCGCTAAATCTGCACACTGCGCAGCAGTAACGCAACTGACAGTCCATGCTGAATTGGCGCCTAACACAAACTGGACTCGCACATTGCGTTTAATAGCCTCTACACGTGCTTTTTGCAAACCTGATTGTATAGATTCTGCTGCGGTGCGAATTTTTGTGTTTTCAATCCAAATGCGATAGCTAGGTAAACCTAATGCTGCCAAAACACCAATGACAGCAACTACTGTCATCAACTCAATTAAAGTAAAACCACGATGGCTAGTTTTACCTCTGTTTTTTGCTAACACTAGCATGATCCACCTTTGCTAGTTAGCCAGCATGTTGCACCTGTCGTACCATCAAATTTGGAGGTTCTTGCGTTGGCCTGATTCAAAGTAAACTCGAATGAACCCATGTCTTGAGCCGAGTTTCCTGCCGCATTCAAAGTATAGGTGGTTGCGGTTTGTGTTGTACAAGAGTAAGTAAAGTATTTCTGCGTAGGGTTACAGGCAAATCCCACATAAGTGCGATTGTCTTGATAGTACTGCTCAATTTGCACTCTTAAATTTGCCAAAGTTGAAGTCGCTTC
>JAKQTB010000049.1 GCA_029569495.1 Pseudomonadota bacterium
CGAGTATCGCGATCAACTTAAAAAATTAAAGTTAAAAGTTTTTGGGGCGGAGATGCCAGACGTCATTTAATGTGTTATTAATAATATTTATATTCAATAAATTGTATTTTAAAGTTAATGTGTAAGGTTAAATTATGCAAACTGTGATTGAAAACGTCACTGCGGCCTCTCATGTGATTCAGCAGGCCGTTGCCCCTGTGTTTTTGTTAACAGGCATTGGGGCCATTTTAAGTGTGTTAACAGGCCGTTTGGGGCGAGTGGTTGATCGCTTTAGAGTGTTAAATGAAAAATATGATGCCGCAAAACAAGTACTGGCTGAACAACCAGAATATGCCAAGGCCATTCATGAGCTCTATATTTTGCAATGTCGTGCAGAATGGGTTCATTGGGCCATCACTTTAAGTACCTTGTCGCTTTTATTTGTGGCTTTAGTCATTGGCATTTTGTTTTTGGGCTCTGCCATTAGCTGGGATTTATCTTGGCTGGTTTCACCCTTATTTATTCTGGCAATGCTGACACTGGTGCTGAGTTTAGGGTGTTTTTTAAGAGAAATTACACTGTCAAAACATACGTTTGAATTGCCGAACAATAAAAATCGCGTGTTAAAGCCGTTTTCTAAAAAAGATTAAAAGCCTTCGGTAATTAAATTCCGTTTTAGGTTGATTTAGTGTGTGCTTTTGATTATAATCGCGCGCTTGCCGAATGTTGTTATTTGGCAAGTAATCAAACCCCCTTGCTACACTGCAATACAACCATATTTAAGTTGTCGCTCTAAATTAAAGAGCTTTGCAGGTGGCTTTAACCCAAAAGGAGTATTAATGAGACATTACGAACTCGTATTTATCGTCCATCCGGACCAAAGCGAACAAGTGCCAGCGATGATTGAGCGCTATCGTACGCTAATCACCAGCAACGGCGGTGCAGTGCATCGTTTAGAAGACTGGGGTCGTCGTCAATTGGCTTACCCAATTCAAAAACTTCACAAAGCCCATTACGTGTTAATGAACATTGAAGTGAACCTTGAAGTATTAGCAGAACTTGAGCATGGCTTTAAGTTTAATGATGCTGTATTGCGTCATTTGCTCATTGCCAAGAAAACTGCAGTGACTGCACCTTCACCGATGATGAAAGAAGAAAAATCAAAATCAGTGTTGAGCCGTGATGCCGCACCAGCTGCCCCTGCAGCGGATGCTACAGAGGTGGCAGCAGCCTAAAGTAATAAGTGAATAATCTGACGTTGCAAGCAGAAGTCGTGCAAATTGAGCCGCTTCGCTACACGCCAGCAGGATTACCGTTGTTAAGTGTTGTATTGCGTCATGTTTCTGAGCAAGTTGAGGCAGGCATGAAGCGTAAGGTGGAATGTGAAGTCAATGCAGTTGCGATTGGCGACTTAGCTTTAACAAAGCTGGCATTAGGCACGCAAATCCGCGCGATTGGTTTTTTAGCCAAGCGCAGCCTTAAAAGCACGCAATTAGTGATGCACATTAACCAGATAGCGGTTTTAAACAATTGAAAGTTTAGGAGTAAATAACATGGCAAGAGATATGTACAAACGCCGCCGTTACTGCCGTTTTTCAGCAGAAGGCATCAAAGAAGTTGATTACAAAGATGTAGATTTACTGAAAGATTTTATTTCAGAAAACTATAAAATTATTCCAGCGCGTATGACGGGTACAAAAGCACGTTATCAACGTCAATTAACAACCGCAGTGAAACTTGCACGTTTCTTAGCGTTGTTACCATACACTGATAAACACCCAGGCTAAGGAGAAACAATATGCAAGTAATTTTGTTAGAAAAAGTAGGCAACCTTGGCAATTTGGGCGACATCGTTAAAGTTAAAGATGGTTTTGGCCGCAACTTTTTAATTCCACAAGGTAAAGCAAAACGCGCGACAGAAGCCAACAAAGCTGAAATCGCTGCTCGTCGTGCTGAGTTAGAAAAACAACAGGCCGCTATTTTAGTGGCTGCGCAAGCGCGCGGTGAAAAACTTGCTGGTTTTGTGATCACAGTCGCTCAAAAAGCCGGTGTTGATGGCCGCTTGTTTGGCTCAGTCACTAATGGTGATATTGCAGATGCTTTATCTGCACAAGGCCATGAAGTAGCTAAATCATTGGTGCGTTTGCCAAATGGACCATTGAAAACCATTGGCGACCATCCTGTTAGCGTTGCATTGCACCATGATGTTGTTGTAGATATCACAGTAACCGTTGTTGCTGAGGCATAATCGCTTTAAAATTAGCGTGATATAAAACGCTAACACAATAAAAAAGGCTACTGAATGTAGCCTTTTTTATTGCCTAAAATTCCCCGAGAGAAAATATGCCGCTGGAAGCCTTGTAAATAATGGCTCTCAGGGCATCGAAAAAGGTTGGCTGTAATTTAAAGAAAAAAATAGCATTTGTATGCATTGTTAAAGCGATAGTTTTTGGCGAATTATTTGGCATTGCAATGTCGTACTAAATTACCAAAATTGACAGCAGAAGCGATTAACGTTCGGTATAATCTCAAGCATGGCTGATGAACAATTAGATGCATTAAAAATCCCACCCCATTCTGTAGAAGCAGAGCAATCGGTCATCGGTGGCTTGCTACTCGAAAACGAAGCGCTTGATAAAATTGCTGATATTTTATCGCCCAACGACTTTTATCGGCACGATCACAAGTTGATTTTTCAGCACATTGGCAAGTTGATTGAGCATAATCGTCCTGCAGATATTGTGACGGTGGCTGAGTCACTGGAGAGTTCTGCGGAGCTTTCAGGTGTTGGCGGTATCGCTTATTTAGGCGCGTTGGCACAAAATACGCCAACTGCGGCGAACATACGCCGATATGCAGAGATTGTGCATGAACGTGCCGTGATGCGACAGCTAGTCACAGTCGGTTCAGGCATAGCAGAAAGCGCTTACGCGCCCAATGGACGTGATGCGCAGCAGTTGCTCGATGAAGCAGAAGCCAAAATTTTTCAGATTGCTGAAGGCGGCAAGCGTAGTACCCAAGGCTTTCAGGATATTAAGCTGTTGCTGCCGCAAGTGGCTGATCGCATTGATTATTTGTACTCAAGAGATAATCCTAATGACGTTACTGGTATTCCTACCGGGTTTGCTGATTTAGATTCCATGACCTCTGGTTTTCAGCCTGGCGATTTAATTATTGTGGCGGGTCGGCCATCGATGGGTAAAACGGCTTTCTCACTCAATATTGCTGAAAATGTTGCACTAGATACCAAGTTACCTGTTGCCGTGTTTTCAATGGAGATGGCGTCCACACAGCTTGCGATGCGGATGATTGGTTCGGTAGGGCGCCTAGATCAACATCGCATGCGGAACGGCAATCTTGAAGATGAAGACTGGGAAAAGCTCACCACCGCCCTTGGCAAACTGAACGAAGCGCCCATTTTTATTGATGAAGGCGCAGGCTTAAGTAGCTTTGACGTGCGGGCGAGGGCGCGTAGGCTGCATCGCCAAACAGGTAAGCTCGGTTTGATTGTGGTCGATTACTTGCAGTTGATGGCCGCACCTGCCGGCAGACAAGGTGAAAACCGCGCCACGGAAATTTCCGAAATTTCACGTTCGCTTAAGGCGTTAGCAAAAGAGCTTGATGTGCCGGTAGTGGCACTTTCACAACTTAATCGTTCCGTTGAGCAGCGCCCTGATAAACGCCCAGTTATGAGTGACTTGCGTGAATCTGGCGCGATTGAGCAAGATGCGGACGTGATTTTATTTATTTATCGTGATGAAGTGTATAACCCCGATAGCCCGGATAAAGGCACGGCTGAAATTATTATTGGTAAACAACGTAATGGCCCGATAGGTCGCGTGCGCCTCACATTTATTGGACAACATACGCGTTTTGAAAATTTTGCCGGTACAAGTTATATGGCGGATGAGTACTAATTGCTAGTTAGCTAGAGGTTTCTATGGATAAAGATGTTGAGTTAATGAGCAAAGCGCAACTTATTGCTGAGGTTAAGAAACTTCGTGCAGGTATAAGAGAACATAGAGATTGCTCTGAACACGACTTATGCTGGTATCACCCAGACCTTTGGAGTTTATTACCTGAAAAAACGAACCAAGCTATCCAAGTTCCGAACTGGCCCCAGTTTATGCGTGGCTGTATTCAATATCGCCTATCATTAGATAAGCAATTACCAGAGGCTGTTAGAGTACCAAAAGAGTTTGGTGAGAAATAGACACGAATTTTTCTAAACTTTTTATAACATTATGCGCCCCATTTTAGCCACTATTTCTCAAAGTGCCTTGCAACACAATCTGGCCGTTGTAAGAAAATTTGCCCCACATTCAAAGGTGATGGCAGCATTAAAAGCCAATGGTTATGGGCATGGCATAGAGCGTATTGCACATGGTTTAAGTGGTGCAGATGGCTTTGCCGTGCTTGGAATGGACGAGGCTATTACATTGCGTGAAATGGGTTTTGAACAGCCGATTTTGCTGCTTGAAGGCGTGTTTCATGCGGACTCACTTGCGGTAGTGAACGTTTATCGCTTAAGTCTTGTGATACATTGTTACGCGCAAATTGAGATGCTTGAGCATTCGCCATATCGCCATCCATTCAATATTTTTCTTAAAATGAATACGGGAATGAACCGTTTAGGTTTTGTGCCAGATGATTATTTAAAAGCGCTAGCGCGTGTTACAAAACTCACGCCCAATGTCACCCTTATGACGCACTTTGCAGCGGCAGATGAACTGAATGGCACAGATGCTGCCATGGCTATTTTTCAACAGACCACGAAGAGTTTACCTTATCCTTCATCACTCGCAAATTCCGCAGCCATTTTATGCCAACCGCAAACGCATCTGGATTGGGTGCGCCCAGGCATTATGCTTTATGGTGCAACGCCGGCAAAGAATACAGTAGCAACAGAATTCGATTTAAAACCTGTGATGCAATTGACGAGCGAAATCATCGCCGTCCAAACGTTAAAAGCTGGTGAAACTTTAGGCTATGGAAATCGCTACACTGCCAGCAAGCCTACACGAGTGGGTGTTGTGGCGTGCGGCTATGCGGATGGTTACCCGCGCCACGCAGGCCAATATTCAGGCAGCAATCTCTTACAAGGCGTACCTGTGGCGGTTGGGGGTAAAATAACGCAAACCCTTGGGCGTGTTTCGATGGACATGCTCTTTGTGGATTTAACTGCACTTCCTGAAGCGAACATAGGTTCACCAGTCGAACTTTGGGGCAGCACAGTGAGTGTTGATACTGTAGCAGAAGCGTGCGGCACCATCGGTTATGAACTCTTATGTGCCGTTATGCCGCGCGTGCCGTTTAAGGTGGTGGATTAATGGCTAAAGCAAAAACCATTTATACCTGCACCGAATGTGGCGCATCCGAGCCAAAATGGCAAGGGCAATGCCCAAGCTGCATGGCTTGGAATACATTAGTTGAAAGTATTGACGAGACGGGTGCTTCAACGAACCGCTACGCCAATAAATTTGAAGGCTTGGCAAGCACAGGTCAACTGCAAAAAATTAGTAGTATTAAAGCGGCTGATATTGCGCGCCAACCCACGGGCATCAGCGAGTTTGACCGCGTGTTGGGCGGTGGTTTGGTGGAAGGCGGCGTGATTTT
>JAKQTB010000072.1 GCA_029569495.1 Pseudomonadota bacterium
ATCTACGTTGTCCACGGCTTGCACACCTTTAGGCATTTCACCCATACACGCACTTAAACTTAGCGCTAACAGCAGAATTAAACGTTTCATAAGATTGGTTTCTATATTCAAAAAAAGTAATTAACGACGCCAATGATGCCACAAAGCAAGACTAGTTTGATGATACTCAAGTTCCATTTCACCAGTGCTACGAGTGAAAATAAAGTAATCAAAATGGCCAATGCATCTACTTTAAATGTGGCATCAGGCACAAAAATGTGCTGTGCAAAAAATACCGCTAAACTCACAACCACGCCGACGACGGCCGCAGAAATGGCATTGAGCGGGGCGGTGAGTTTGAGATTATTTTGGCTTGACTCAATCAGGGGCGCGCCAATAAAAATGAACAGAAAAGAAGGTAAAAAGGTGAAAAATGTCACTACAGTTGCCGCCAAAATGCCGGATAACACTAAATTATCTGCGCCTAACACGGTTTGTGACCAGCCGCCAACAAATCCAACAAATGCCACCACCATAATCAACGGGCCGGGTGTGGTTTCACCAAGCGCTAGGCCATCCATCATTTGATGTGGTGTTAGCCATTGGTAATGTTCAACTGCGCCCTGGTAAACATACGGCAATACCGCATACGCGCCGCCAAAAGTGAGCATGGCGGCTTTGGTAAAAAACCAGGCCATCTGCGTGAGTGCGGTTTGCCAACCTTGCGTGAGTATCAACATGGCCATTGCTGCTAGCCATATGCCCAAACCAATCGCTAATCTGCGCCAAAGGGTGGGCCAGCTAAATTGAGCGTGCGCGGGGGTGGGCGTTGTATCATCAATAACAGCCGCGCCAAATCTTTTGCTCGCTGCAGCATGTGCGTTGTTAACATTAAACCGTGCGGGGTAGTAGCGATGTGCAACATGGCCAAACAAGGCCGCCGCAACAATAATGGCAGGAAAAGGCAACACACTAATCGCCATAAAAGCAGCAATGGCAATACCCCATAACATTGCGTTATTAAGAATGCGTTTGCCTATGCGGTATGCTGCAAATAACACGATGGCCACCACCGCCGGCTTGATGCCGTACAACATGGCGGCAACTTGCGGTAAATCGCCAAAGCGCATATAGCCCCAACTCAGCGCGATTAAAATAAGTAGTGAAGGCAATACAAATAAGCCGCCCGCAATGATGCCGCCCCACGTTCTGTGCATGAGCCAGCCGATGTAGGTGGCTAATTGTTGTGCTTCTGGGCCAGGTAATACCATGCAGTAATTCAACGCATGTAAAAAGCGCTTTTCTGAAATCCAGCGTTTTTTCTCAACCAAATCTTGATGCATGATCGCGATTTGACCAGCAGGCCCACCAAAGCTGATAAAGCCGAGTTTAAGCCAATACCAAAAAGCTTCGGTTAGGCTGGGTGTTGGGGGTGCAATATTGTGCTTTAAATCAGTCAAAAATGACCCTTAAAAATCCCCGAGAGAAAAACACTGCCCTACAAGCCTCATGGAGACTGGCTTGCAGAGGTGTTTAGGTAAAGATGTGTAAAATTTAGCATAAAATGATTACAAAAAAGTGTCAGATGTAGGGCGGATGAGCACAGCGTTATCCGCCGTAAGAAAGATGACATACGGCGGAATGCGTTTCACTTTTCCGCCCTACGACTGCTGTATCTACGGTACCAAGCTGCTGCCTTATCATCAAATTGCTGAAATACTGTATTAGGACCTGGTTCAAGTTTTTGAAAGTTGTCGATAGCCCGCTGAAACAAGTTGACGGCTTCTTCCTCAAGATTAAACTCCAATTGATTTCCAGACATTAGGTGTTTAAGTTCGTTTCTTGAGTTATTCATCAGAGTGGCAAACTCCCTAGGCTCGCCTGAGCAGCCAAACACTGTCTGATACAGTTCACACTGATCCTTTATTTCCTCCTCAAGAGCATTTGTACCCCCACCTTTCTTAACGAGTTTCCCAAGTATATCTTCCGCAGCACCTGCCAATGTGATAGCTGGCAGCGGCTCTTGCGAACAAAACAACTCGATGGCTTTTACGAGTTGTATTTTCGCAACCTCAAACTTAGTCAGTTTCACGATATCCATATTCAATTTGCATTTAGTTTTAGCATATCATCTGTTGTAAGCCACCGCCATTCACCCACTTTTAAATCTTCAGGTAGCTTCAGTTCACCAATTTGGATGCGTTTTAAACCCTCTACACGATTACTGATGGCCGCCACCATACGTTTGACTTGGTGATATTTGCCCTCAGCTAAGGTCATATGGATAATATTTTCAGTGATGCGCTCACAGGCCAGCGCGGCAATCGGCGCATCTTCATCCACCAACTGCACGCCTTGTAAAATGTGCGCGATTTGCTCATCACTTACAGGATGTTTGCAGGTTACTTCGTACACTTTTGGCACTTTATGTTTGGGCGAACTCATGCGGTGGATAAACTGCCCATCGTCTGAAATTAAAATCAGGCCTGTGGTGTCTTCATCAAGCCTGCCGATACATTGCACGCCTCTTTCTACCAATGGGTGTGGTAGTAAGCTGTAAATAGTAGGATGGTGCTGGGTTTTGTGTGAACACTCGTAATTGCCCGGTTTGTGCATCATCAGGTAGGAGTTTTCACGGTATTGCCAAGGCTCACCTTTTACCGTGAAATGCAAGTTTTCAAGGTCAAATTCAGCACTTGGGTCATCGCATATTTCACCGTTGACGGTGATTTCTTCATTGATAATCATAATGCGGCAAAGCTTACGTGCGCCAAAGCCTTGGTTTTTTAAAATTCGTTCTAAATCTAGTTTTTTAGCCATGCGCTATTATAGCGTTAGAAATAAAAACGCCCACGTGACGTGGGCGCTTTGTTTTTTTGGTAGGAGCGCAACTTGTTGCGCTCCTACAATAGGCCTTATTCTTCGCTAACGGTTTTATAAGCCACCGCGCCAATCACTGCGCCAACGATAGGTGCTATCCAAAACAACCAAAGCTGTTGCAAGGCAATGCCGCCTTCAAGTAACGCTGGACCAGTACTACGCGCAGGATTGACTGAGGTGTTGGTTACAGGAATGCTAATTAAATGAATAAGCACCAAGGTGAAACCAATTGCAATCGGTGCTAATCCTGCAGGTGCGCGTTTGTCGGTAGCGCCCATGATGATAAACAAGAACATCGCTGTCATCACGATTTCTGTGATTAAACCAGCCACCATGCTGTAGCCATGCGGAGAGTGTTCTGCAAAACCGTTAGAAGCCAAACCGCCTGCAAAGCCTTCCGCGCCACTGGCAATGGTTTTAATTAACAAGGCTGCCAAAATTGCGCCAATGACTTGCGCCACAATGTAATGTGGTAATTCGGCAGCTTTAAATCTGCCGCCTGCCACCAAACCAATTGATACTGCAGGGTTTAAATGGCAACCCGAAATATGGCCAATGGCATAAGCCATGGTCACAACCGTTAAGCCAAACGCAAATGAAACACCTAAATACCCTAAGCCTAAATCAGGAATACCAGCAGCCAGCACAGCGCTACCGCAACCGCCTAATACTAACCAAAATGTACCAATTAATTCTGCTAATGAACGTTTTGTTAATGACATCTCACCCTCCGTATTGAAATAGTTTTTTGTTGAATGGTTACTGCCCTGCCAATTTACTGTAAAGCTGGCATGCATACAACCTTGTTTGGGTTAAACTATCGCTAGATTTTGTAAACAATCTTTAGTTGATTAGGATTTTATGAGTTTTAAGCACATTACCTCACGCGATAACCCAATATTCAAATTTTATAAAAAGCTTTCGGAAAATGCGCGTGAGCGCCGCACTGAGGGCAAAACTTTGCTCGATGGCGTGCATTTGATTGAAGCTTACATGGCGGCTTTTGGTGAGCCAGAAGTATTAATTATTCCGGAGGGCAAAAGTAGTGTTGAAGCTACGCGCTTAATTCAATCGCTCGAACATATTGCAACCGTGATGCTACCCACGCTAATGTTTGCAGAAATTACGCCAGTGGCAACCAGTACCGGGATTTTGGCGCTGGTGAATATGCCTAAGTTAGGCAGCCCCGATGCCCCCGGTTTTGCTTTATTGCTAGAAGACATTCAAGACCCGGGCAATTTGGGCAGTATGTTGCGCACCGCAGCAGCAGCGGGTGTTGAAGTGGTGTATTTGTCAGAAGCCTGTACCGATGCCTGGTCACCTAAAGCTTTGCGGGGCGGGCAGGGCGCGCAGTTTGTATTGCCTATTGTGGAACGCGCTGATTTGGTAACAGTGCTAAACCATTTTCAAGGAAACAGTTATGCCACCACCATGCAAGGCGAATCGCTCTACCAACAAAACTTATCTGCACCCACAGCATTTGTCATTGGCAATGAAGGTGCAGGGCTAAAACATAAAACCATCGCGGCAGCGACTAAAAGCATGAGTGTGCCCATGCAGGCCAATTCTGTTGAATCATTAAATGCTGCTGCAGCCACTGCGATTTGCTTGTTTGAGCGTGTGAGACAATTGGCGATAAAATAGGAAAAATGATGAATCGTAAATGTAAATGGAGCGCTGGATTTTCAGCCATTGAAATGATGGTGGTGGTTGCCATTATTGGTATTTTGGCGATGATTGCGATTCCAAGCTCAATGGGGCGGATCGTGAAAGAGCAGGTTAAAACGGCACTTCCTTTAACGGATGTTGCAAAAGAGCCGATTGCCGCAGCGTGGAAAGCCTTAAAACTATTGCCAAAAGACAATGAAGAAGCGGGTTTGCCAGTAGCTGAAAAAATTGTGAGCAATTTTGCCAGTGCGGTGACGGTGGAGGAGGGTGCAATTCATCTCACTTTTGGTAACAAGGCGCACAAAGTGCTGCAAGGGAAAGTGATTACGATGCGGCCAGCGGTGATTGAGGAGTCAAGCATTGTGCCAGTGGAATGGGTCTGCGGTAACGCCAAGCCGCCAGAAAAAATGGTCGTAAAGGGCGCCAATAAAACCAATGTAGCGGAAGAGTTTTTGCCGATGCTGTGTCGATAAAATTATAAAGCTACTTGGCTTATACGCTGTTAATGCGCTAGTTTAGGCGTGTCCAACGTTGTTTCTGAGGCCAGTAATTGCGCTGCATCCACGGCATCAAACACATAAGCCTGATTGCAAAAGTCGCAGTGTACTTCAATCGATTCACGTTCGGCTAAAATGCTGGCAATTTCTTCAGTCCCTAGCATACGCAACATATTGCCGACATTTTTTCGTGTACAACTGCACTTGAATTGTGCTGTGTGAGGTTCAAAAATACGTACATTTTCTTCATGAAAGAGTCTGTGCAATAGTTCGTTAGCGTCTAATTCTATTAACTCTTGCTTGGTGGTGGTATCTGCCAGTTGGCAGATTCTATTCCATGCATCGGTGTCAATTTCTAACTGTTCTGGCAGCTTTTGCAATAACATGCCTGCCGCCTGATTGTGCGCACTTGTGAGCCAAATGCGTGTTTCAATTTGCTCAGAGCGCTGCATATAATTTTGCAATATTTCTGCAATGGTATGGCCTTCAATCGGCACAATGCCTTGGTAAGTTTGCCGCCCATCTTTGGGGTCAAGGGTAATCACAAACTGCCCCTGTTCTAATAGCGCAATAAAATTATCTTCAACAATATCGCCCGTCCATTTTGCCGTAGCACGAATTTCAAGCTGTGAAGTGCATTCAACCACTAGTAATTTTAGCTTGCCTCGCCCCTGAATTTGCAGCACCAGCGCGCCCTGCATTTTAAGTGTGGCAGCCAGTAACGCACTGGCAACCATTAATTCACTTAAAGCGGTTTTTAATAGGGTTGGGTAATTATGGTGCTGTAGCGCTTGTTGAATTGTTTGGCTGAGCTGGATGTGATTACCGCGCACGGCGGTGTTATCAAAAATAAAGCGCGAGAGTAGGTCTTGATTATGCATACGTGCATTTTATCATTCGATGCCTTCATATTGATTAGGTTAATAACAAAAAACTGTTTACATTGAAAATGATAATCAATATCATTTATTAACTTAATTTAACCGAGAATGGCAACATGGCAAACCAAATTATTAGTCAAACGCAACTTGCGGGCGATGCGTCATGCAAAGTGCTTTATAACAAAGTGAATGATAAGGTAGAACTTGAAATCGGTGGTACTTCTATAAGACTAGAGGCCAGCCAGTTTTTTGTGATGCATGAAATGCTGCGCAAGGCCGTGGCGAGATTGGTGATGCAAACAGATCTGACAAAAGTGTGACATACATGATATTTATCAATTATTCATTGTAATGAGAATCGTTATCATATAGAATTAAACTTAGTTGAGAATTATTCTTATTTAACGGGTGAAAAAATGCAACATTACAAATCTAATACTACACAGTTTGCAGGTGCTAAATTTAAGACAATTTCAGCATGCGTCATGGTTTTATACGCTACACATGCAAGCTTGGCGCTGGCTGAACCAGCAAGTGAAGACAATGCGCTAGAAATGCAAAGCATTCGGATTATTGGCAGTCAATCTCAATTATTGAATATTCCAGGTTCAGCCTTGTTAATTGAGCAGCAAGATTTAGAAGAAAGCCATGTAATGACCACCAACGAAGCCCTGCGCAAAGCGCCTGGCGTAGTGGTGCGTGATGAAGAGGGCATTGGCATGCGCCCGAATATTGGCATGCGCGGCCTTAACCCAACACGCTCAACCAAAGTGCTGTTGTTAGAAGATGGCATTCCGGTCACTTACGCGCCTTATGGCGCTAATGAGAGTTATTACCACCCAACGGTAGACCGCTTTAGTAGCATTGAAGTGCTTAAAGGCGCATCACAAATAAAATATGGGCCGCTCACGGCGGGTGGCGTAATTAACTACATTACTCCGCCAGCGCCAGAAAAATTTGGCGGCCATTTAAGTGTAACTGCGGGAAATCGTGACTTTTTAAATACTAAAATGAATGTTGGCGGCAATGGTTTATTATTTGATTACACACATAAAGAGGGCGATGGCGCGCGTGATAACACACATTCAAATGTAGAAGATTTGAATATCAAGTTTAATCAGGCTCTTAACGACCAACATAGCATTACCCTACGGGCAAACTGGTTTAGTGAAGATTCACAAGTCAGTTACTCTGGCCTCACGCAAAAAGAATATGAAAGCTTTGGCGGTACTTACAACCCGTTTAATCACGACAATTTTGCCACCACACGCTATGGCGTTTCAGCCACGCATGATTGGCAACTCAACGACAGCGCACTATTAACCACCAATTTCTATTACAGCTATTTTGACCGCGATTGGTGGCGCCAGCAAAGCAACACCACCGCGAGTAACGTGGCCACTGGCACCGGTTGCGCAGCATTTTCAGCGGACAGAATTGCCGGCTTGGCCACTAACGGCGACAATTGCCAAGGCGTGCAAGGACGTTTGCGCACTTACAATACCTACGGTGTTGAGCCACGTTTGTCAATTACGCACGCGCTCGGTGAGCTTGAAATGGGCGCAAAGGCGCACTTTGAGGACCAAGAACGCAGGCAAGTAAACGGCACAAATGCGACGGCAAGAACAGGAACATTGGTTGAAAATAATGAGCGTAAAACTGATGCGTACTCAGGCTTTATTTCAAACCGTTTTACTATTGGCCAATTTTCAATCACGCCCGCTATTCGCTATGAACATATTGAAAACGAACGCACCAATCGGTTAACGGGGAGTCATGGTAGCGCAAACCTGCAAGAATGGATTCCAGGGATTGGTGTTGCCTACAATCCCAACCAGAACATCACCCTGTTTGCTGGCGTTCATGAGGGCTTTGCCCCACCAAGAACAGAAGACTTAATCACCAACTCGGGCGGCTCTGTAGAGGTTGATGCTGAAAAATCCACTAATTATGAATTAGGATTCAGAGCTAAACCTGTGAAAGGTTTACAAGTTGATGCTACCGCTTTTTATAATGATTTCAGTAACTTAATTGCGGTAGGCTCAGTGGCGAGTAACGTGAGCTTGTCGCAAGGTGAGGCCACATTTGCGGGCTTGGAATTCAGTGGTCAATATGACTTTGATAACGGGTTTTATAGCCGTTTAGCTTACACTTGGCTGCCTGTGGCCGAGCAGGATACCCCTTTCAGGCAAGTAAGTAACGGCGCGGCCGTTGCTGGCAGTTCAAAAGGCAATCGCCAGCCCTACGCCCCTAAAAATACGCTGACGGCTGCAGTGGGTTACCGAGTGGCCAGTTGGAACGCGCAACTGGAAGCGGTGCATGTTGGCAAGCAATATTCTGACTTTTCTGAAACGAATGAGGTGCCGAATACCGCGCTGGGGGCCACAGGTCAATTTGGTGAAATAGCCAGTTACACCATTTACAACGCGGCGGTGAACTACAAGTTTGAGCCGTATAAAACCACTGTTTTTGTAACGGGTAAAAACTTGTTTGATAAAGACTATATTACCGACAGAACGCGTGGCATTTTAACGGGAATGCCTAGACTTGTGCAGGTGGGTGTGCGTTACGATTTTTAGGTGCTTTTTAATCGCATTTAACTCCATTAAAATCACTCGAGGAATTTTTGATGCTCTGCGAGCCTTTATTTATAAGGCTCGCAGAGCATCAAAAAAGGTTGCAACTTAAAAACACGTTTTTTTACATGATTTTTACCTGTTTTTTTAAGTGCGAAAGCAGCATTGATTGAGTACATAAACAGCTACATTTTAACGACCATGTTTTTGATTTTTGGCACGTTTTCTAGCTGCCAATAAGTCATCGCCCAATGCCACAAGTCAGCCATTGTGGCGTTTTTTAATTCGTCTGGCGGGTGTTGCCCTAAAAATGACAGCGCTTCAAAAAGGCGTTGATTGGCTTGGCTGGCATCGATGGATTTTGCCAGCGTTTGTTTGCTGAGTTTTTCACCAGCGGCATTACAGGCCAGCGCCACGTGGGCATAGTGCGGTGTGTTGAGTTGCAGCAATTGCTGCAGGTAAATCTGTCGCGGGGTGGAAGCAAGTAAATCTGCGCCGCGCACAATGTGGGTGATACCTTGTGCTGCGTCGTCCACGACCACGGCCAACTGGTAGGCAAATAAGCCATCGGCACGTTTTAATATAAAATCACCCACGGCTTCATTGAGCTGTTGGCTGAGGGTTCCTTGAATTGCATCTTCAAACTGAATGGGTGTGGCATTGGTTTTAATGCGCCAAGCACTTGGGGCCAGTGGTTTAAGTGCGTGTGTCAGGCAGGTTTTTGGGTAAATAACGCCTTCAATACCCCATTGCTGGCTAGAATCTGCAATTTCTTTGCGCGTACAGGTGCAGGGGTAGAGCAAGTGTTGCGCGTTCAGTTGCTGAAAAGCCTCTGTGTAAAATGCATGACGCTGGCTTTGGTAGATAATTTCGCCATCCCACTCAAAACCAAAGGCTTCAAGCTGGCGCAAAATAGTGTCTGCTGCACTGGGAATCTCACGTGGTTTGTCGAGGTCTTCAATGCGCAGTAGCCATTTTCCATGGTTCACTTTGGCATCACAATAGCTGGCAACCGCGGCAACTAACGAGCCAAAATGCAGCGGACCAGTGGGCGAGGGGGCGAATCTGCCAACGTACATGGCAAGTTAATGGTCTGGTTGCAGGTACGGTGGAATATGCCAACTGCTCAGTTGGTTGCCCAGCAAAATTAAATGGCAGGGCAGGCGGTCTGCACCGTTGGCGCTGACATCAAATTCATAAGTGCGTTGCAGCTGCGCCTGCCCACGTGTATTGCGCCCCAGCCACAGGTTGGAGCAGGCTACACTTTCATCTAACAACTGCAGCTGAAAGCGCGCAGCAAGCTCACGCCCCAGCAAAGTGGCGCGTTCGCGTTTGGCGAGGCTGTCTTGCCAAAACCAAACTACCGCAAAAAGTATGAATATAAGCACGAGTTCCATTAAAATTGATTTTTTCTTGGTTTAACTAATTGAATTTAAATAATTTTAAAATTTAGCCATTGGATCTTCATCCGGTTCTTCAGGTTCATCCACATGGAGCGATAAACTTGGTTTTTCAAACGCGCTGGATTTTTCGCCAGCATTTTTGCTATGCAATTTAAAACGCAAACGCAGTTCGTTAATGGAATCGGCATTGCGAAGCGCGTCTTCTTGCGTGATGCGGCCTTCTTCGCATAAGTTGAACAAGGCTTGGTCAAACGTTTGCATGCCAAGTTCAACTGATTTTGCCATCGCTTCTTTCACCATGTTGGTTTCACCTTTAAGAATTAAATCGGCTACAAGTGGTGAATTGAGCAAAATTTCTATGGCGGCACAACGCCCACCACCCGTACGTGAAACCAAGCGTTGTGAAACAAACGCTTTCATGTTGAGCGATAAGTCCATGTGTAGTTGGGCATGGCGTTCTTCGGGGAAGAAGTTAATAATGCGGTCAAGTGCTTGATTTGAGCTATTGGCATGTAGCGTGGCCATACAAAGGTGGCCAGTTTCAGCAAAGGCGAGGGCAAATTCCATGGTTTCGCGGTCGCGAATCTCGCCAATTAAAATCACATCAGGCGCTTGGCGCAAGGTGTTTTTAAGTGCATTGAACCAACCGTTAGTATCACGGCCCACTTCGCGGTGGGTAATTAAACAGTTTTTGCTGGTGTGTACATATTCCACAGGGTCTTCTACGGTAATGATGTGCCCATAGCTATTTTGGTTGCGATAATCAATCAATGCCGCCAGCGTCGTAGATTTACCCGAGCCCGTACCGCCGACTAAAATCACCAAGCCACGCTTGGTCATCATCACGTCTTTAAGTACTTCGGGTAGGCCTAGGTCATCAAAATTAGGGATTTGCGTGGTGATGGTACGCAACACCATGCCGACTTTTTCCTGTTGCACAAACACGTTCACCCGAAAGCGACCAATCCCAGCAGGGTAAATCGCAAAGTTACATTCTTTATCTACAGCAAACTCAGCACGTTGCTTTTCATTCATCAGCGCATCTGCAAATGCTTTGGTGAGGTCTCCCGTGAGTTTTTGTTGTGTAACGGGGGTCATTTTTCCGTCAATTTTCATAGCGGGAGGAAAATCAGCAGAAATAAATAAATCAGAAGCTTTTTTATCGAGCATGCCACGCAATAAATTATGCATGTAATTTAAGGCTTGTTCATTTGTCATTCAATCAAACTCCCTGCGTTATTGTTATTATCTCTATGCATCTTTTGCCTAGAGCGACCATTGCAATGTTAAAATAAAAAGCTGAAAATTGTGCTTAAAGGCAAATTGTAATGCATAAAAAACATTATGATGTTGAATTATAAGCAAAGCAAACCGTAATTACGGTTCCAGATATGTCATTGTGCGTTAGGAAAAGCTAAAATTTAATGAGTCAAATGAGAGAAAAAGAAGCCATTGATGCCTATTTTAAGTTGGTGCAGGCAAAGGGCGCTGATAATGCAACACTCAAAAAACGTGTATTGTTTTTAGAGCAATTAAGCGAGCATTTAGCAGAAAAAAATGTCACTGGCCAAGATTATCGTGAGGCTGTTGAAGCGCTGATGGAAACGATTCCGCCCGAAGACTGGCACCCAGGTCTGACCACAGCGCGTGAGTACTTTCCATTTTGGATGCATGACATCAAAGCCATTGCTGCCCACAACCGTTTTCCTGGCTTTGATATTCCACCAAATCAATGGCGGCCAGCGACCACTACCTTGAAAACGCTGACCGCTAGCCTAGAAACTGAAAAGTTTGAAACTTCAGAAACTTGGCCGATTAAGGCCTACACGCAAGCCCTCCGGCATGAGGGTGCAGAACTGCCCTTAGTAGAAACTCGCGTTAAACTCGCCAAAATGATGTTGTTACGATTGCGCGGCGTGCCAGAGCGCAATCACAAACTATACCGCATTGCGGTAGATTTAACCCTACCGTTATTTAGCAACAAAGCCAGCAGACGCCTATTTTTAGTGGTCGTGCGCGAGTTTTACCACTTTTGGATTGGCAACCCAGATGCCGCCAGTAAAGTGCTACAAGATGGTTCAGGCAATATTCTGCTTTAAATAATCCCAATCTAAAAATCAACTTAAGCAAAACTTCGCGCGCAATTTGAGTATTTTAGAAATGCTTAAATACATTAAATTCAAGCATCAAATCTCCCGAGAAAAAATAAGTGCTCTGGAAGCCTTTATTTATAAGGCTTGCAGAGCATCAAAAAAGGTTGTGTGTTAAAAATATGCCATTTTGCTATTTTATTTAATAATTTCTGCATCATTTTTTTGCACTTAATAAAGCATCTTTTGCGGACATTGTTAAATTGCACCAATTCAGTGCTAACGGTGGTGCATAGCGCTTTTAAAGTGCATTTCGGTTAACCTAAAGTTTTTAAATAACATAAAAAACAATGAGTTAAGTGTTGGCATGTTTCTTGCGAAACCTCGCCATTACGATTTTTTTACTCATTTTGGGGAGACTTCAGTTATGCAGGCGTTAATCACATCCAGCGACGTTTTATTTGTATTGTTAGGCGCCA
>JAKQTB010000127.1 GCA_029569495.1 Pseudomonadota bacterium
TGGTACTCACGATTGCTGCCAACTACGGCGGACGTTGGGATATTTTGCAGGCTGTTAATAAGCTGCAAGCAGCAACACCTGAATTGTCTGGCCATTACAACGAAGCGCATTTAACCCCGTATTTATCGATGCATTATGCGCCCGAGCCTGATTTATTTATACGCACTGGCGGTGAAAAGCGTATTAGCAATTTTTTACTATGGCAATTAGCTTATACCGAACTGTATTTTACAGATACGCTGTGGCCAGATTTTAATGAAGAAGCATTCAAACTGGCGATTCAGTCCTACCAAAATCGTGAGCGGCGCTTTGGCAGAACGAGTGAGCAACTCGCTGGTCCTGCTCAATAATTACTCATGCCAATAATGACCCACAACAACCCCAACAAGTTCGTGCCTCCTCATGCTTAAAACCAGAATTATCACAGCTATTTTGTTAGTCATCGGGTTTTTGATGGCGCTATTCTTTACTTCATCATTTACCTGGTCACTCATCACCTTATTTATCACGGTTATAGCGGTTTGGGAATGGATGAAACTCATTAAACTTAATGCGAAACAAATTACCATTAGCCTAACAGGCACTTTAATTATCGGATTGATGTTGGTTACTTTCTCTAAGTTTTCATCAGAGACCATACTAGAGTTGTATGCTGATAAGTTGGTATTGTTACTTTTAGCCGTGTCAGCTGTGTTTTGGGTTGTTGTTGCTCCTACTTGGCTTATTACCAGAAAAAAAATCAATCAAAAATTATTCATGTCGATTTTGGGTATTTCACTTTTGTTAGCTACTTGGATTGCTTTGATTGGATTGCATAAAATTAGCCCATTGTTGTTACTTTCTGTTTTAGCAACGGTTTGGATTGCCGATAGTGCGGCCTATTTTGCAGGAAAGAAATTTGGCAAGCACAAGTTAGCACCTGAAATAAGCCCAGGAAAAACATGGGAAGGCGTCATGGGGGCATTATTTGCCGTTACGTTGTATGGCTTACTTTTATGCCATTTTCAACATCTCAGTCGTTGGTTGATTTTAGGACTATGGCTCATCGTTATCTTAAGTGTAATGGGTGATTTGTTCGAGTCGCTGTTAAAACGACAGTCTAATGTGAAAGACAGTAGTCAATTGTTGCCAGGCCATGGCGGTGTGCTCGATAGAATCGATGGTTTAATTCCAACTTTGCCATTAGTGTTGCTTAGCATATATTTCCCACTTTTCACGAATCTACAATTGCATGGATAACAGTTCGACTTCTCATCAACGCCAGCAAGTCACGATACTCGGTGCAACGGGCACAATTGGCTTACAAACGCTAGACGTTATTGCACAACACCCAGACCGTTTTGAAGTGTTTGCCATCACGGCAAATAGTAACGTTAAAGGTTTATTACCGTTATGTCAGCAATATTCACCGAAATTTGCGGTGATGCTACAAGAAAAGGCATGTGAAGAGTTAAGTCTGCAATTAAAGGCGATAGGTTCAAGCACCTTGGTATTGTGTGGTGGTGATGCATTGAATCACGTGTCTTCACATGAGGACGTTGATGTCGTGATGGCGGCAATTGTGGGAGCAGCAGGTTTGCACCCTGCCATGGCCGCTGCCAAGGCAGGAAAACGTATCTTGCTTGCCAATAAAGAAACGCTGGTGATGGCAGGTGACTTATTTATGCAAGCTGTAGTGGAGGGTGGGGCAACTTTACTGCCAATCGATAGTGAACATAACGCAATATTTCAAGTGATGCCAAGGCATCAAAGCCATGCTGATAATTACACATTTGACCATTTAGGTATACGGCGTATTTTATTAACGGCTTCAGGTGGCCCTTTTAGAAACTCAACGATGGATGAACTAAAGGCTGTCACCCTTGATCAAGCCCTTCAGCACCCTAACTGGGTGATGGGACCTAAGATTACGATTGACTCAGCCACCATGATGAACAAGGGCTTGGAAATCATTGAAGCACGCTGGCTGTTTAACGCGCAAGCATCGCAGATTGAGGTGGTGGTGCATCCACAAAGCGTGATTCATTCCATGGTGGAGTATATTGATGGTAGTGTACTTGCACAGCTAGGTAATCCTGATATGCGTACCCCCATTGCATATGGTTTAGGCTTTCCTGATAGGCTATCAAGCGGTGTGGGTACGCTTGATTTAATAAAAACTGCAAGACTGGATTTTTGTGCGCCCGATATGACGCGTTTTCCATGCCTTAGGTTGGCTTATGAAGCTTTGAACGCAGGCGGCACAGCGCCTGCTATTTTAAATGCTGCAAACGAAGTGGCTGTGGCATCTTTCTTAAATGAAAAAATCAGTTTTATGGCAATCCCTGCCATTATCGAACAAGTGCTTTCTTCCTCAAATATTGAGGCAGTCACTTCGATTCAGCAACTAGAAATGGTTGATGCACAAGCAAGGCAGTTGGCTGCAAAAATTACCTCCACAATTCAATTGAGTGCTTCTCTAAATACGGTTCAATGATTACGTTACTTGCTTTCATTTTTACCATAGGAATACTGGTTACGGTGCACGAATATGGTCATTTTCAGGTGGCCAAATGGTGTAATGTGCGCGTACTTAAGTTTTCCATCGGCTTTGGCCTGCCATTGTGGCGCAGAAAAGCTGGGCGAGACCAAACAGAATTCATTATTGCGGCCATTCCACTGGGTGGCTATGTGAAAATGCTGGATGAGCGGGAGTTCGATGAAGCCAACCTGCCGACAGGTTACAGTGAAGTTGATCTTAAACGTGCATTTAACCGTCAATCGGTATTCAAGCGAATTGCTATTGTTCTTGCCGGCCCGTTAGCTAACCTATTGCTCGCCGTTCTCATTTACTGGGGAATCTTATTAATGGGAATTAGCGGCTTAAAACCAATCATCGGAAGTGTGTCAGAATCTAGCCCTGCTGCTATCGCT
>JAKQTB010000140.1 GCA_029569495.1 Pseudomonadota bacterium
CAACGCTATTGTTGAATCAACTTTCATCGTTGCAAATGACTTCACTAAAAAACTTGGAAGTTGATTTTCCTGAGGCAAATCTTAAAAAAGTGGCCTGCAAATAAAGCCTGTGAAAAATAGCTTTTTAATGCCATTTTAAGCACCAACCTTTTTCGATGCTCTGCAAGCCTTATAAATAAAGGCTCGCAGAGCATTATTTTTTCCTCGGCGTATCTATGGTCACAAAAACGTCTTTAAAAAACGGCGTTTTAAGGAAAAAGTTTGCCCGGATTTAACACATTATTCGGGTCAAAAGTGAGCTTTAGCGATTTCATTAGCGCCATGGTGGTGGCATCAATCTCGCGCGATACAAAAGGACGCTTGGCCATGCCCACGCCATGCTCGCCCGAGAGCGTGCCTTGCAGGGATAACACTAAACTAAACACTTCATCCAAACATTCATACGCACGCTTCATTTCTTCAGCGTTATCAGGGTTCACCAGCAAATTCACATGAATATTGCCATTACCGGCATGGCCAAAATTCACATTGCTGATTTGATATTGGCTGCTTAATTTCTCTAAACCCGTGAGCAGTTCAGGCAGGCGCGACACCGGTACCGCGATGTCTTCATTGATTTTTTTCGGCGCAATGTCTTTAAGCAAAGGCGACAAGGCTTTACGCGCTGCCCAAAGTGCTTTGGTGTCGTGCGCGAGTTTGGCTTCAATCAAGCCAGTGACTTGGCAAGCCTGCAAAATAGCCGCGCTGGCCTCATGAATCTCCTGCTCACTGCCGTCCACTTCTATCATCAAATAGGCTTTTGCGTTTTCTGGCAGCAGATTTTTGTGTCGCCCACGTATTAAATTGAGCGCGCCGTTATCTAAAAATTCTAGCGCACTAGGTGTGTAAGGCTGCGCCATAATGGCGGCGATGGCTTTAGCGCAACTTTCGGTGTCAATAAATTCTGCCGTTAACCCGCCTGTATGCTTAGGTAAGGGCGTAAGCTTGAGCGTGGCCTCAACAATTACCGCTAATGTGCCTTCGCTGCCAACGAGCAATCGTGTTAAATCGTAACCCACCACGCCTTTGCTGGTGTAGCAACCCGTTTTGATAATGTCGCCATTGCCAGTAACGGCTTTTAGGCCAAGAATATGGTCGCGCGCCACGCCGTATTTCACCGCATGCGGCCCTGCAGCGCAAGTGGCAAGATTGCCGCCAATGCTACAATAGGCCGCACTTGACGGGTCAGGCGGCCAAAAAAAGCCAACTCCTTTAATGGCATCTTGCAACTCTTGATTCAACACACCCGGCTCAACAATCACCATTCGATTATCTGGGTCAATGCTTATAATTTTGTTCATGCGTTCAAGCGACAGTACCACACCGCCGACTTCAGGCACACTGCCGCCCGCCGTGCCAGTGCCGCGTCCACGTGGCACAACAGGCAATTTATGCAAGTTGCAAAGCTTGATAATGCTGGCAACTTCTTCAATATGTAGCGGAAAAACAACGGCAACAGGTGCGTGATAATTACGCGAATTGTCGTATGCGTAAGCGTAACAATCGACAGGGTCAGTAAACAGCCTTTCTGGCGGCAGTAACTGTTGTAAATCGACGATTAAGCCTGAATTCATCTGAAATTAACGTTTTTTCGGCGGCATCATGTCAGTGATGGTGCCTTCTTTTAACTCCGCCGCAAAACACACGGTTTCAGATAACGTTGGGTGCGCGTGGATGGTTAAACCTAAGTCATGCGCATCCGCACCCATTTCAATGGCCAGCACCGCTTCAGCCAGCAATTCACCTGCGTTTACGCCCACAATCCCCGCGCCAATGACACGGTGCGTTTCCTTATCAAATATCAGTTTAGTAGCGCCTTCAGTGCGTGCAATTGAAAGTGCGCGTCCACTGGCTGCCCAAGGGAATGATGCTTTTTCAATTTCAATACCTTTGGCCTTGGCTTCAGTTTCGGTCATGCCTACCCAAGCCACTTCAGGATCCGTATAGGCAACAGATGGAATGACGCTCGCAACAAATTCTACTTGATGGCCCGCAATCACTTCTGCCGCCACTTTGGCTTCGTGCGTGGCTTTATGCGCGAGCATTGGCTGGCCAACAATGTCACCAATGGCAAAAATATGCGCTACATTAGAGCGTTGCTGTTTATCCACATTGATAAAGCCCCACTCATTCACAGCCACACCAGCATTTTCTGCGCCGATGTTTTTGCCGTTAGGTTTACGACCAATAGAAACCAATACACGGTCATAAATTTGCACGCCATCAGGCGCATTCTCACCTTCAAAGCTCACATGAATGCCATCTTTTTTTGCTTCAATTTTTGAGACTTTGGTGGAGAGCATAATACTTTCAAAGCGTTTTTCCATGCGCTTTTGCAAAGGACGCACCAAGTCGCGGTCGCAACCTGTAATCAGGCCATCCATAAATTCCACCACGCTCACTTTGGTGCCGAGCGCGTCGTACACGGTGCCCATTTCTAGGCCGATAATACCGCCACCAATCACCAACATTCGTTTTGGAATGTCGGCTAACGCCAACGCGCCGGTGGAATCCATAATGCGCTCATCTTCTGGCGCACCTGGAAATTTAGTAGCTTGTGAACCTGCGGCAATAATGGCATGTTCAAAACCGATAGTGGTCACTTTGCCATCCGCTGCTGAACCATCATTTAAAGTCACGGCAATTTGATTTGGACTAGTAAATTTGCCAACGCCTTGCACCACAATAACACCGCGCCCCTTAGCCATCGCCGCCAAGCCGCCAGTGAGTTTGCCCACTACATCGTTGGCTTTCCAATTGCGCAAGGTTTCTAAATCCACTTTTGGCGCACCAAAAGACACGCCGTGGTGCGCAGTTTCTTGGGCTTCGGTAATCACTTTTGCAGTGTGCAATAACGCTTTGGAAGGAATACAACCGACGTTTAAGCACACGCCGCCCAGCGTTGCATAGCGTTCAATCAAGACGACTTTTTTGCCCAAGTCTGCCGCGCGGAACGCCGCCGTGTAACCACCTGGCCCTGAACCCAGCACCACAACCTCAGTGCTGATGTCATTGCCACTTGTGGCGACTGCTGGAATAGGGGCTGTCACTGGGTTTTCAACTGCTTTTTCAGCTATCTTCTCTGCTACCAGGCTGGAAGCCTTATTCTGCAAGGCTTCTGGGGCATCATTTTTTACTCCGTCAGTTTCAAGCAATAAAATTAGTGAGTCTTTTGCAACTTTATCGCCTACTTTGATTTTCAATTCTTTTACAACACCGGCTTGAGGCGCAGGAATATCCATCGACGCTTTGTCAGACTCAACGGTAATGAGCGAGTCTTCTTTTGCAATGGTATCGCCCACTTTAACTAACACGTCTATCACATCAACGCTGTCAAAATTGCCAATATCGGGGACTTTAATTTCAATCATGATTTTGCATTTCTAAATTTTTTGAATAATTTGCAACTAGAGCAACAGGCGACGTACATCACTGAGCATCATGCGCATATGGCTGGTAAAGCGCGCACCGTCCGCACCATCGACCACGCGGTGATCATAAGAAAGCGATAACGGTAAAATCAAGCGTGGCTCAAAACCGTTGGTTGTTTTGTCGTACACAGGCTGCATACTTGAACGTGAAACACCTAAAATCGCCACTTCAGGGCAATTAATAATTGGCGTAAACATGGTGCCACCAATGCCGCCCAAACTTGAAATGGTGAAGGTTCCGCCCTGCATTTCTTCCACTTTTAATTTGCGTTCGCGCGCTTTGGTTGAGAGCTCCATTAAGTCGCGAGCAATATCAAGCACATCTTTACTTTGCACATCTTTCACCACTGGCACCACTAGGCCGTCAGGCGTATCGCAGGCAAAGCCAATGTTGTAATAGTTTTTTAATATCAAACTATCGCCATCGGGTGAAAGTGAAGCGTTGAAATTAGGGTAGGCTTTTAGCGCATTGACTGAAGCCTTAATCAAAAAGGCTAGCATGGTAAGTTTAACGCCACGTTTTTCTGCGTCGGCCTGCATGGATTTTCTAAAATCTTCCAAGTCAGTAATATCCGCTTCATCAAACTGCGTTACGTGTGGCGCGGTTACCCAATTGCGGTGCAAGTTTGCACCCGACAATTTTTTAATGCGTGAAAGCGGTTTAGTTTCAATCGCGCCAAACTGACTGAAATCAATCACTGGCATCGGTAAGGTTGCGAGCGCGCCCAAGCCAGCTCCCATATTCTCGGTACGCGGTTTAGCCAATTCACCCTTAACAAAACTCTGCACATCTGATTGCAAAATACGGTTTTTTGGGCCAGAACCCTTCACCAACGCGAGATTAACACCTAACTCGCGGGCAAACTTACGAATGGATGGGCTGGCGTGGGACAACTTGCCAGCAGCCACCACCACATGCTCACCCACGGGTGCTGGCTGTTGCGCTGGCTGCACTTGCTTTGGCGGCTCTGGCGCAGGGCGACTAGGCTCTGGAATCGCAGCAACTGGCGCTGCGGCTTTAGGCACTTCAGGCACTGATGCTGGTTTAACCTCAACTGTGGCAGTAGCAACATCACTTGCCTCAAGCGTTAAAATTAAAGTGCCTTCAGCCACTTTGTCGCCAATTTTTACTTTGACTT
>JAKQTB010000144.1 GCA_029569495.1 Pseudomonadota bacterium
AAAGCCACAAAAGCAGCTGTCATGGCCACAAAAATAAATGCCGCCTGGTGCGTAAGATAATAACTGCTGTTATGCCCAACCCCTTTATCAGCTTCTGCAATGGCAATGGAAGCTGAATACACCATCACCAAACTTATTCCAAGCAAGCACAACACGACCCATAACAAGGTCTGGTCGTAGCTTGGCGCGTTCAGACGGTCACGGTTAAGCATCGCGGTAATCATGACAAGGCCTCGCTATTCTCAGCAAGAGTATTGACAGTGCTTACATATACTTCAGCACGATGGATGTAATTTTTAAACATATCAAAACTGGCACAAGCAGGTGAGAGAAGCACTGCATCACTAGGCTGTGCTAGTTTTTTCGACATATGGACCGCCTCTGGCAAACTCATTGCGCGGTATATCGGCACGCCTGTTGAATGCAAAACCGCCTCAATCAATTGAGCATCACGACCGATTAACACCACTGCACGGGCATTGCTTTGCACTGCATCTTTAAGAGGGCTAAAATCTTGCCCCTTACCATCACCACCTGCGATTAACACTACTTTTTGTGGTAATCCACCTAACGCAGCGCAAGTTGCTCCAACATTAATACCTTTAGAATCGTCGTAATAATCTACATCATCGATGTTCGCAATCCACTCAACACGATGTGGCAATCCTTTAAAGTTATAAAGAGTTTGGATAATCGGAGCGAAATCAATACCAATACCACGACACAACGCAACAGCAGCAAGCGCATTAGCCGCGTTGTGTAAGCCAAATAATTTAAGGTCTCGCATATTAATCAATTCTTTTTCACCAAAGCAGAGCCATGTCTCGCCATTGGTTAGTCGCAGCCCATACTCACCCTCATCTGGCTCACTTAGTCCAAATGTCACTTGTGCCAGCTTTGGACGCGCCATGAGCATACTCCACGCATCATCACGGTTTAGCACTTGCAATTTTGCATTGTAAAAAATACGTGCCTTGGCAATCGCGTAGTCAGACATGGCCGCGTATCTATCCATATGATCTTCAGATAAATTGAGCATCGTGGCTGCATCTAGGTATAGCGTATCGGTTGTTTCAAGCTGAAAACTAGATAGCTCCAACACATAAACATCTGGCACATCCATCATTAAGGCGTCTAATACAGGCAATCCAATGTTGCCGGCAACGATTGTTTTCAGACCTGCGGCTCTGCACACTTCACCCACTAAGGTCGTAACAGTTGTTTTGCCGTTGGCGCCGGTAATTGCAATGACTTTGGCGTTTCTATTTCGATACTGCGCAAATAGCTCTACGTCACCAACCACGCTTACTCCGCACGCAATCGCTGCTTTAATTTCAGGCTCGTTAAGCGATACACCTGGGCTTAATACAATCAAATCTACACTACGCAACAATGCGGCTGTAAAGGTACCGGTAAACACTTTTAGTGCAGGAAACTCTGCTTTTACCTTATCTAAATTTGGTGGATTCTCACGTGAATCAGCAACAGACAAACGTGCACCCTGGCACTCTAACCAGCGCAATGCCGACAGGCCTGTATCACCCAAGCCTACCACCAACACGTTTTTGTCTTTAAGTACCATCATAATTTATCTAATTTTTAAGCTAGCCAGCCCAATTAATACCAGTACCATGCTGATAATCCAAAAACGCACCACAACTTGCGTTTCTTTCCAGCCTTTTTGCTCATAGTGATGATGAAGTGGTGCCATTAAAAATATTCGCCGCCCAACTCCATATTTTTTCTTGGTATATTTAAAGTAGAGCACTTGTGCTGCAACTGAAAAGGTTTCCATCACAAACACGCCACCCATAATAAACAGGACGATTTCCTGACGAACAATAACGGCAATCACGCCAAGCGCAGCACCCAGTGCCAACGCACCTACATCCCCCATAAAAACTTCCGCAGGATAGGCGTTAAACCATAGAAAACCTAAACCGGCTCCCGCCATCGCCGCACAAAATACCAACAACTCGCCGGCGCCTGCTACGTAAGGAATGCCTAAATATTTTGAAAAGTATAGATGTCCCGCCAGGTAAGCAAATATCCCCAACGCACTTGACACCATGACTGTAGGCATAATGGCTAAACCATCTAAACCATCTGTTAGATTCACCGCATTGCTGCTACCCACTACCACCAAATAAGTCAGAACCATAAAACTCAATGCACTGAGTGGAATCACCCAATGTTTCAAAAATGGCACAATCAATGTGGTTTCCACTGGCGTTTTTGCTGTTTTATATAGAAATACAGCCACTGCAACACCTATCAAGCTTTGCCAGAAATACTTAGCTTTTGCAGATAGCCCTTTAGGATTTTTGTAAACCACCTTACGATAATCATCGACCCAACCAACAGCACCAAATCCTAGCGTTGTAAACAACACGACCCAGATAAAGCGGTTACTTAAATCACCCCAAAGCAGGGTTGAAATTGCAATAGCAACTAAGATAAGCGCCCCACCCATTGTAGGTGTGCCAGATTTAATTAAATGCGTCTGAGGTCCATCATCCCGAACGGCCTGACCCACTTTATATTCCGTTAGCTTTCGTATCATGCTGGGGCCAACCATCAGTGATATCGCCAATGACGTGAGTGTGGCTAAAACCGCACGTAATGTAATGTAATCAAATACCGAAAACCCTCTTATGTGCTGTACTTTTGCCAACCATTGCGCCAGATCTAATAACATTTAGTGCACCTCTTCCTTCGTCAGATTTTTATTGTCAGCATCAAGCACTATCGCATTCACAATGCGCTCCATTTTCATAAAGCGCGATCCTTTCACCAACACAGAGTCGCCCGGTTTAATCTCTTGCAACAAGGCATTAATAAGTAAATCGACATGGGTAAAATGCTTTGCCCCTACACCGAAACTATTAACCGCCTCTTTGCTTAATTCACCCAAGCAATAAAGCGTATCAATATTGGCAGCCCTAGCATATGCGCCTATTTCAGCATGCATTTGTGAGGCGTCTATTCCTAACTCTCCCATATCTCCCAATACTAAAATCTTCTTACCCGATAAACTTTCCAGCACATTAATCGCCGCCTTCATTGAGTCTGGGTTAGCGTTATAGGTATCATCAATAACAACCGCATTATTCACACCAACCTTACGCTGCAACCTGCCTTTGACTGCATGAAACTGACTTAACCCGACCGCAATCTCTTTTATTGGGATTTCCAAGGCAATAGCCGCCGCACAGGCCGCAAGCGCATTTCGAACATTGTGTATACCGAGCGTATTTAAAATAAAATCCGCATCACCCCTTTTTGTTTTGAGCTGAACATGGCAAACACCAGACTTTTCTTCAAAGGTTGCAGAAACATCTGCATCAGCATTGAGCCCAAAAGTTACTATTTTTCTACTTGCATTAAGCGACTTCCAATACTCAGCGTAGTCATCATCCACATTAATGACTGCCACACCGTTACTTGCTAACCCAGAAAAAATTTCACCTTTAGCTTTTGCAATATTGTGACGAGAGCCAACCTCACCAATATGCGCAGTTCCTGCGTTGCTAATCACCGCCACATCAGGTGTTGCAATGTCTGTTAAGTACGCTATTTCGCCCAAGTGACTCATCCCCATTTCCAGCACTGAGTATTGATGAGTAGCACGTAGTTTTAGTAAAGTGAGCGGGAGCCCGATATGATTATTCAAATTTCCGACCGTGGCATGTATTTTTTCAACACCACCTCCATGGCAAGCCAATATGGCAATCATCATTTCTTTAATCGTCGTTTTACCGTTACTGCCAGTAATCGCCATCACTGGAATCTTAAATTTTTTTCGCCAATACTTAGCTAACTCACCTAATGCCTGGCAAGTATCATTTACAAATATCGCTGGGCCGACACCCTTATTGTCACTGACCAAAACTGCTGAAGCGCCTAGACTCATAGCCTGCTCCACATAATCATGGCCGTCAAAACGGTCCCCTTTTAACGCCACGAATAGCTGTCCACGTGTGATGTAACGGCTATCAGTACCCACACTTGTAAATGGCACATCAGCACCAATCAAGCTTGCGCCTAAAGCAGCCGCGGCTTCTGAAAGCATCATCATGCAGACTTCTCCATATTTGAAGCCTGATATTTTGACAAGGCCATCAGCGCCACTTCCGCATCGTCAAATGGGTACTTCACACCTGCAATTTCTTGGTAATTTTCATGCCCTTTTCCAGCCACCAGCACGACATCACCACGGCCTGAGAGATGAATTGCCTTTTCGATGGCAATTGCGCGATCCATTTCAACCTGATATTCGCCATGCATATTCGCAGTGATTTCACGAATGATTGTTGCCGGGTCTTCATTACGTGGATTGTCGTTGGTAATTAACACGATATCCGCAAGGTTACTTACTACTTTCCCCATAAGCGGACGCTTTCCTTTGTCTCGATTACCGCCGCAACCAAAAACACAAATCAATTTTGAGTTTGCATGCTCTTTGAGGGTACTTAATACCTTTTCCAATGCATCTGGCGTGTGTGCATAATCGATAACTACTAAAGGTAAATTACCCCCGCCAATTTGCTGCATACGCCCTTGTACCGACTTAATCGACGCAATGGCGGCTATCGCATCCTGCACATTCACCTTAAGCTCTATGAGAACTGCCAACACTGCAAGCAAGTTATACGCATTAAAGCGCCCTAAGACGGCCGCACTTAGCAAATAATCTTTGCTACCAACAGTAACGTTCATCTGCAATCCGTCTGGATGTAATACTAAGTTTGTTGCTTGAATATCAGCTTTCATAAATCCATAAGTGACACATCGCCTACCTTGCGCCTGAAGACTTTCGACGATTTCCCGCCCGACGATATCGTCTATATTGATAACGGATGCCTTCAAGCCGCGCTTTTCAAAAAGCTTTTGTTTGGCTTTGGTATATGCTTCCATTGTGATGTGGTAATCTAAATGATCTCGACTCAAGTTGGTAAACACCGCGTAGTCAAACTCCACAGCATTAACTCGCCCTTGCTCAAGCCCGTGTGATGAAACTTCCATCACCACCATCTCAGCCTTACATTCGACATATTTAGCTAACATGGCTTGCAACAAAACCGCATCTGGTGTGGTATTAGCCGCCTCCGTTTGATGCTTGTAAAAGCCATTACCAACGGTGCCAATCACTGCTGTTTTCTTGTCTAATTCCGTCAAGCACTGCGCAACCCACTGACTAACAGAGGTTTTACCGTTCGTACCTGTCACACCAATCATCGTCACTTTCTTAGAGGGATAATCATAAAATTCAGCTGCAATCTCTCCCGCATGAAGCTTTAAATCATCACACGGTACGTTTTTTACTCGCCAAGCTGAATCCCAAGAGAAATCCACAGTTTCTGTTTTCTTTCTCTCCCATACAATCGCACCAGCACCCGCTTCAATGGCTTGTGCAATGTATTTTCTGCCATCACTTTGCGTACCAGGGTAAGCCAAAAACAATGATCCCTTTTGCACCATTCGACTGTCGCTAGTGATCGATGTGTATTTTTGCTGCGGAAAATCTAACTGTAAGAGGATGCTCATATACTCTCACTTACGTCATCGACGTTTTCAGTAACATCTTCTTCAATTACGATATTTGTGTTGGGAGAATCTTGTGGCACTGCCAGCATTCTTAGCGCGTCTGCCATCACAGCACTAAATACTGGGGCCGCCACAGTGCCGCCATAATATTGCTTATTTTCTATACTCGGCTCATCAATCATAACCGCCATGATTAAGCGAGGATTAGAAGCGGGTGCAATTCCTACGAATGATCCTACATATTTATTTTTTTCATAGCCTTTATCACCCAATTTATGTGTCGTACCTGTTTTTCCTGCCACACGATAACCCACTACTTGCGCCTTTAGCGCCGTCCCGCCTGGCTGGACTACCATTTCAAGCATATCTTTCATTTGATTTGCTGTTTTTGGGCTAAATACCTGAATACCTACAGGCGACTCATTTAGCTTTAATAATGAAACTGGCTTTAACTCACCATCGTTGGCAAATACTGTATAAGCTCTTGCGAGCTGCAATAACGTGACACTAATTCCATGGCCATATGACATGGTTGCCTGTTCAATAGGCCGCCAAGTTTTATAGTCGCGCACCCTACCAGTCGCTTCCCCAGGAAAGCCAATATTCGTTTTCACGCCAAAGCCAAGTTGGTTAAATATATTCCACAGATATAAACGGTCCAAAGATAGTGCAATTTTTGATGCGCCAACGTTTGAAGATTTTTGAATTACTTCTGCTACCGATAAAATCCCGTGCGGATGCGAGTCATGTATTGTGGCTGGCCCTATACTCATATGACCAGGAGCTGTCTGAATCTTTGTATCGGGCTGATACTGACCTGATTCTAGACCTGCTGCTACGGCCACCGACTTCAATGTAGAGCCTGGCTCAAACATATCAGTAATCGCGCGATTACGCGTTTTACCTTTGATGTTAACGGGGTTATTGGGGTTGTAAGTCGGAAGGTTGACCATCGCCAGCACCTCGCCGGATTTGGCATCTAATATGATGGCGGCGCCTGCTTTTGCCTTGCGTAACTCCACCGCCTTAGCTAGCTCACGATGAACAAGATACTGAATTCTACGATCAATCGACAACACTAAATCGCGCCCATCCTGCGGAACATTGACAGCCTCTAAGTCCTCAACAATATGACCAGACCTATCTTTAATCACGCGACGGCTTCCAGCCTTGCCTGATAAAGAGGCATTCATTGCCAACTCAAAGCCTTCCTGCCCAGTATCATCAACTCCTGTGAAACCAACCAGATGCGCCGTCACCTCTCCTGCAGGGTAAAAACGTTTGTACTCGCGCTGCAGGTATATGCCAGGAACACCAACCTTCATGACTTTTGCAGCCAACTCTGGCGACAATCTACGTTTTAAGTATACGAACCCACGCTCAGTATTCACTAGCTTTTTACTCAGCTCTGATGATTTCATGCCCAAAAGTGCTGCCACCTGTTGCACTTGTGCAGAAGTAATTTCAACATCTGGCGGACTTGCCCAAACAGACTCTACAGGCGAACTTATCGCCAGCAACTCGCCATTCCTATCAGTGATTTTTCCACGATGCGCAGGCAAAACCAGCGTGCGGCTATAACGTGCATCTCCTTTTGCTTGCAGAAACTTCTTATGAAAACTCTGCAAATACAATCCTCGGCCTAACAACACTACAAAGCCCAGCAACACAGCGATCAACAACAATCTGCGTCGCCATGCTGGCAATTTCACAACAACCGGTGCTGTGCGCAAAGCCATTATGGTGCCCCCTTCAATAGCTCATTCAGATGAGTTGCTGCCGATGTAATGGGCTTTTCCAAGGTGACCACTTGCACACGCTTTGCATCCGGTACTTGCATCTGCAATTCTTGCGTTGCAACCTCCTCTATACGCGAATGCATCGCCCACGTGCTCTGCTCTAATTGCAAAAGTCCGTACTCTTGCTCATATTGCTTGGCAGCTTGATTTAGCTGTTCAAGCCCAAAATAGAGATTGCGTGCTTTATGTTGCGCATTCACCAACCCTAAACCCGATAAAATCAGCGCTATAAATAATATGATATTTAAGCGCGTCATGTTGCCAGCGTTCTTTCTGCCACACGCAGCACCGCACTGCGTGAGCGGGGGTTGGCTTTTATTTCTGCCAAACTGGGCTTGATGGCCTTGCCCACGCTCTTAAGTTTTGGTAGCGGCAAGTCAGCAGCCCTCACTGGAAAATTCGCAGGTAAATGGTCGGTATTTTCCTGATTGCGAATAAACTGCTTCACCATACGATCTTCAAGCGAATGAAAGCTAATCACAGCTAAACGCCCCTGCGGTGCCAGCAATGCCAAACATTGGGGCATGGTTAGCGATAACTCCTCAAGCTCTTGATTGATGAAAATCCGTAGAGCTTGAAAGGTGCGCGTTGCAGGGTTCTGCCCTGGCTCAAACCGCGTGACTGCCCCTGCCACGATCTTGGCAAGTTGCCCTGTAGTGGTGATTGCGTGCCCGTCATTGCGCTGCGCAATAATCGTCCTTGCAATCTGCTTAGCAAACCGTTCTTCACCATAATTCTTTATAACCTCCCCTAAATGTTGCTCTGTTGTAGCGGCAAGATAATCTGCCACCGTTTGTCCACGACTTTGATCCATACGCATATCCAGCGGCGCATCAAACCTAAAACTAAACCCACGACTCGCCTCATCAATCTGTGGAGATGAAATTCCCAAGTCCAGCAAAATTCCATCAACTTTACTAATGCCCAATTCAGTCAGCTTGACTTGCATCGCAGAAAAATGGCTATGCACCATGGTAAAACGCGAATCTTGTATAGCCTTGCCAGATTCAATCGCACTCAAGTCACGATCAAACGCAACCAACCGACCACTGCTACCCAACTGTGCTAATATTTTTTTTGAATGTCCGCCACGCCCAAACGTACCATCCACATAAACCCCATCGGGCTTTACAGCCAGCGCCTCGACGGCCTCATCTAGCAAAACAGTAATATGGGAGTTTGTTGCTTGTAGACTTTTTTCTTTATTCTCAACCAGCGAACCAACGGGTGTTACTGATGCTTTTTTTAGAGACAACGATGCTTGCGTGGGCGCGTTGTGCACGCCCTTAATCACAGTGAAAAGCCCTCTAATTCTGCCGGCATATTAAATCCTTCATCTTGCAACACCTGTGCAAGTTGAGCACGCCATGCCTCCATGTTCCACAATTCGAAATGACTGCCTTGCCCGACCAACATCACCTCTTTATCTAACCCGGCAAAATCTCGCAACACGGGTGACACCAACATGCGGCCAGCACTATCCAGCGCAACATCTTCTGCAAAACCCACCAATAAACGCTGTAACGCACTGGACTGCTTGTCAAATGAAGACAAAGCCATCATCTTGGCTTGAATTGGCTCCCACGCGGGTTGTGGATACAACAACAAGCAACGATGCGGATGCGCGGTCAACACCAAATCACCAGCACACTGAAGCTGTAGCGCCTCTCTATGCTTGGTCGGCACAGCGATTCTGCCTTTAGCATCCAAACTTAAATGTGTAGCCCCGCGAAACATGATTGATGAATTAACCTAAAATAATTACTAACAAAACCAATATGGATATACCAATATTAAAAGGTGAGAAATACCTAACCACCCTTAGCATCAGTTAGATATTTCCCACAAAAACCCACTTTTTCCCACTAAATTGAACTATAGATAAAAAAAAAGAGCAATGCAAGCTCTTTTTGTGTAAATTTTCTTTATATCTCAATGACTTAGCGCATTTTTCTCGTAAAAATAATATCGTTATAAATTAAGGACATACAAAATTAAGTGAATGTAGATTATTAGGATAGTGTTGAAAGCGATTGAATTGTAATTAGCGAGATTTATAGGGTGAGAATGAAAATATATTGGCGGCCTTTTTATACCAGAAAATCTTTCTGAGTTTGACTTTAAGACCACAAAGGTACTCGCTATGCGCTTAAGCCACCAAAGCGGCAAGTAAAGAGAGAAAACGAAGCTGGCCGATAAGCCGGGTTTTGTAGACCTTATTACTAAGGCTGACAGTCATTCATCTAGGCGCATAATTACTCATGCGCTCAAGCAACCTACCCGCTGGCAACGCGAGCCACGTCAATGCCAGCCTATTTGGTCTTGCTGCAGATGGAGGTTACCGCGTTTCACCCGTTTCGACGCAAGCTCGTAACTTTCGTTACTCGCAGGTCGAACCGACTCGTCTCTGTGGCCCTATTCCGCATCTTATAATCTGCCAGCTTTCGCCAGCAAACATTTCAATGTACGGCCGTTAGCCGTCATCCCGCTCTATGCAGCCCGGACTTTCCTCCCCCTATTGCTAGGCGGCGACCGTCTGGCCAGCTTCAAGTGCATTTTAACACACTGGACAGCTAAACAAATCCTTAAGCCTTTTGCAAAATTTTCACTTAAAATCAAGAGTTCAGTTAATATGAAACTCATATTCATGCAAATTATTTAATCCAAACTGTAAACTTAAGTAAATAAACGATATTTTTCAATTCCATTCACCCGAATGGGCTATTGCACCAGATGTAGTCATTAACTAGCATGAGTACATCAACATGTTGTGTTGGTAATTTACAAAGAATTAGTACATTCTTAAGATAGGTGGCAATTATGAAAATCGCAAAACTTACCGCAGCACTACTCCTTAGCTTAGGTTCAACACTATCACAAGCAGCCGTGTTTACTGAAAACTTTAATGGCTTTACAGCTGATCAATTTAATTGGAATCCAGCTGGTGCAAATGGATGGGTAGTTGGCCCTACAGCCAACGACACGGTCGACCTAATCGGTCAAGGAGGTGACTTTGACCTGTTACTAGGCAATGGCCGCTATGTTGACTTAGATGGATCTACGGGTTCTTCAGGAGTCTTAAGAAACTTTGTGGATTTAATTGCAGGCACCCAATACACGCTATCATTTTGGTTAGCTGGGAATCAGCGGTTTAATCAAGGTACGGAGTCAGTCAACGTGCATTTTGGTGGTGTTAACCAAACGTTTAACTTAACAAGTTACCTTGACCCGTTCAATACATTTAGCTTGATTTTCACCCCAACAGAAACCAATAGATATAGTTTTGGATTCACCACCAACAGTAACGACAATGTCGGCGCACTGCTTGACAACGTTTCAGTGACTGCTGTTCCTGAACCAGAAACCTACGCATTAATGCTTGCTGGACTTGGTTTGATTGGTTTCTCAGCCCGCCGTCGCAAAACACAAGCCTAGATAAAATAAATTAGTTTAGATAAATTTGTTGCTTTCAAAGCAAGTCTTAAAAGCCCACGTAATTGTGGGCTTTTTCTTGTTTGGCAGAGAAATCAATTAAAACTCACCCACCCAATAGCCCGTTCGGGTAATTGCCACATCTTTAAACAACAAATATCATCGAGCGACTTAGATAATATTTGGATTATCTACAAAGCATATACGCCTAGGTAACCAACTTAACAAAACTTTAGGGAAAACTTAAAAATGAATAACAATATTAAACAATTAGCGTTAGCTGCTGTAATTGCAACTGGCGTATCAAGCATCAATGCAAGCGCAGCAACACTCGAAATTCTTGCAGCTACAGCAGGCAATACGTACGAACAAAACTTTGGTTTTGGCGCTACACTAGGCGGCCCTGACGCGCTTGTTTATGGCACTCCTGAACCTACTACCCATTACTCAGACTTTATCGAATTCGTACTAACCTCACCTTCAAGCATTATAGTCTTTGCAAAAAATCTATCATCAGGTTTTGCATTTGATGTTAATCCTTTAGATACAGTGCCAGTGATTGACCTTAAAGACTCTTTAGGCAATTATATTTTGAAAAATCATGATCATGCCGCCCTAAATCCTGCAGCAGACGGTAGTTACAGCTATTATTATCCAAATATCTACTCTGACTATATACCTTTAGCGGCAGGTAAATACACGGTAAATTTCAATTACGGTCCTAAAGTTACAAGCCTTACAGGTGGAACCTATACTGGTGGCATTACTGTTGCTGCCGTGCCTGAACCAGAAACTTATGCCATGATGCTTGCCGGCCTTGGCTTAATTGGTTTTTCAGCACGTCGTCGTAAAACGCAGGCTTAAGTTTTATCATTAATTGCTAGCACAGCGCAAACAAACCCCACCGATGTGTGGGGTTTGTTTTTTTATGCTTGCACAACTCTTAAACTTTTTACTTAGTCACTCATCGCCTGACAAAGTTTTTAGCGTTAAAAAATTAATCTTTCAAAATAGATAACTTTGTATTCACGGGTTAATGCATTTAGTTAGGGCTTAACCACAATTCCGTTTTTTACTGCTTTCACGCCCTTCACTCCAGCTGCAATTTGGCCGGCGCGCGCTTTAGTGGATTCGTTATCAACAAATCCGCTAAGTAAAACAACGCCTTCTTTGGTTTCTACACTGACATCAAAGCTTTTAAAGTTTTTTTCAAGCAGGTATTTTGATTTTACTTTTGAAGTAATCGCGCTGTCTTTTGCCACGCGCTTGGTTTCTTTTTGCTGCACGGCTGATTTATAAGTTGCGTATTCATTTTCACTTAAACTTTTATTGCCGTTTTTGTCTGCCTTGCCAAATCCGCCGCCATCAAAAAGCGCATCTTTTTGAATTTCTGACGCACTAAGCTTACCGTTGTCATCAACATCGAGTAATTTAAACTCGCGTTTGTAGCCGCTTTGGTCTGCCGGGTCTGGCGTAATGGCCAACGCCGTCATGCTCATAAACCCTAGCACAATCGCCGAAACTAAACTTCGTTGAAAACTTACGCCTAACATGCTTGTTCCTGTAACGCTTGTAACCGCCCGTTTTGTTTTAAAAATTTGCATCTAGTCACCTCCGTAAAAATAAACAATACGCCATTTAAAAACCAACGCAAAACTACTTTTAGTGTATAAGTGCGCCTAAAAATAATGCGCCTAAAATCCTCCTAAAATCAGTACTCTGGCAACCACTTTAGCATGCTTACGTTCTTTCAATGCATTTCATTTGGACGCTCTAACATTAGTGTGACTTTATAGCGGTGCAATTCACAATTACGGCAACTGCTTTTGGTGCTTTTTATACGCTTAAAACCTCCCGAGAGAAAAGCGCTGCCCTGTGAGCCTTATAAATAAAGGCTCGCAGGGCAGCGTAAAAGGTTGTATCTAAAAACCAGCTTTAAACACAGAAATTGTGATGTGCAAAATATGCACTGATTTGAAGATTATTATAATTTCCAATGCACCGTTTGCCCTGCACGTAACGGCACGATGACATCTTGGTCAAAAGGTAAATTGGCAGGCACTGTCCAAGTTTCTTTTGCCAGCGTGATTTGCGCGGTATTGCGCGGTAATGCATAAAAATCTGCGCCGTAAAAACTGGCAAAACCTTCTAGTTTATCAAGCGCATTGGCGGCCTCAAATGCTTCAGCATATAACTCAATTGCCGTATGTGCCGTATACATGCCCGCACAACCACAAGCGGCTTCTTTGGTGTGTTTGGCGTGTGGCGCGCTGTCTGTGCCTAAGAAAAATTTTGCATTACCCGAGGTTGCGGCTTGTACCAAGGCCAAGCGATGTTCCTCGCGCTTTAAAATTGGCAAACAATAATGATGCGGCTG
>JAKQTB010000076.1 GCA_029569495.1 Pseudomonadota bacterium
GATGGCACGGGCTACCCCAAACAAATTAAACCTGAACTCACTGATCCGCTGGCCAACATTATCGCTTTGGTGAATTGGTATGATAATTTATGCAACCCTAACGACCACACCGTTGCCAAAACGCCCTACGAAGCACTGGCACTCATGTATACGCACCAACGTAACAAGTTTGACAGTAACTTACTGAAACATCTCATTAAAACGGTCGGCATATATCCGCCCGGCAGTACGGTGCAACTTTCTACTGGTGTATATGCCATTGTGGTGTCAGTCAACCCCAACAAACCATTACGGCCATATGTCATGCTGCACGACCCGCTAGCTAACCGTCTTGAGCCGCACATCATTGATTTACGTGATGAGCCCAATATCAGCATCAGCCAATGCTTAAGGCCAAACCAACTACCCAAAGATGCGCTGGATTATTTAAACCCGCGTAAAAGAATTAGCTATTTTTTAGATGCTGACATTCCGCATGAAACGTAGATAAAAAAACCACCATTTCAATTAACGTGAAATGACGGCTTCTTTTTGACGTTTAAATATTACTTATTGCACGCCTGATGGGTCAGTTACAAAGCCAATTTTTGTCAGGCCGGTTTTTGCCGCAATCGACATCACCTGCGCGATTTTTTCATATTTCGATGTGCCATCGGCTTTAATATGCAGCTCTGGTTGCGGCTCTTTTTTCGCTTCAAGCTCAAAACGTGCTGCTAGGGATTCTTTCTGCACCAATTCGCCATTCCAATATAAACTGCCATCTTCACGAATCGCCAGTTCCACATGGTCTGGCTTGGTAATATTGGGATTACTCGAAGCTTTTGGTAAATCAATTTTAACGGAATGCGTGAGTAAGGGAGCTGTGATAATAAAAATCACCAGCAACACCAACATCACATCTACCAACGGCACCACGTTGATTTCAGCTTTTACCGCATGCTGTTGTGAATTAAAGCTGCCAAAACTCATGATGCGTTACCTGTTGGTTTTGCCTGATTGTTTTCAGTATTACTTACCGTGAGCATTACAAACAAATCATGTGCAAAGGCATCTAGCTTGGCTAGCCACATACGGTTACGGCGGTTAAAAGCGTTATAGGCAAACACCGCAGGAATCGCCACGGCCAAGCCAATCGCCGTCATAATAAGCGCTTCACCCACTGGGCCTGCTACTTTATCTAGCGTGCCTTGGCCACTTAAACCAATGGCCACTAATGCGTGATAAATCGCCCAAACCGTACCAAACAACCCAACATAGGGCGAAGCTGAACCTGCAGAAGCTAAAATCGTTAAGCCGTTTTCACTGCGTGCAGATTCTTGGTCAATGCCATTGCGAATGGCACGAGTCATAAATTCTGAAATACCACCCGCGCCCGCTAACTTTTGACTGCCAAAACTGCCGGCATTGCGGAGTGCGCTCAGGCCTTCTGTCGCTAAATTTACAAAGGCGTTATCGGGTTTACCTTGTTTTAAAATGCTATTAAGCTGCTCTAATGAGGTGACATCTCTGAATTTTTCTAAAAAGGCCTTTGCACGCTTGGCTTCTAACCAATTCGCAAAGCTTTTAGTAAAAATCAAGTACCAGCTTGCAATTGATAGAATCAACAAAAACACTAAAACAGCCTTACCAACACCATCCACATTTTGAATAAAATTTGCAAACCCTAACTGGTTCGCCACCTCATGCCCAACTTCATGTGCCATTTCAATTTCCCTCTAAAATAAAATCAAATGTTTGTAATGCCACTGCGCGCACCGGTTGACCATCGCGCGTTGCCGCTTGGCATCGCCAATTTTTTACTGTAGACAACCCTGCATTATCCAACCGAGTATGCCCAGAACTTTCAATCACTTTGGCTGAAGTAATATGCCCTGTTTCATCTAACTCTAAACGCAGCTTAACTGAACCCTGTTCGCCCATACGGCGCGATGCCGGTGGGTAATTGGGTTCAGATTTTTGTGAACACTGTAGCATATCTCCAGTAATTTGGACCGGTGCGGCAGGTTTTGGCGGTGGCGCCTCAACCACAGGTTCAGGTGGCGGCGTTTCTTGAATTGGCTCAGGTGGCGACGGTGGCGCAACTGGTTCAGTAGGAGCAACCACCGGCGCTTCGGCCACCAGCACTGGCGCGGGCTTGGGCAACTCAATCGGCTTCTGTTTTTTAATTAGTTTCACTTCTTTTGGCGGCGGTGGTTTTGGCGGCTCAG
>JAKQTB010000151.1 GCA_029569495.1 Pseudomonadota bacterium
TTATGCAAGGAGAAACGGGGGCGGCCATAGGCGTTTGGCTTTGGGGTGCCATCGTGGTGAGCCAGTTAGATAACTTTTTGCGCCCCATCTTTATTAGCAGCGTCAGCCCCATACCATTTTTGTTTGTGTTGTTTGGCGTATTAGGCGGCCTGCTCGCTTTTGGCTTGGTCGGCTTATTTATTGGGCCCATTATCTTAGCTGTGATTTGGGCGGTTTGGCGTGAATGGGTCACGCATTTACAAGATGAAGTATTATCCGAAAATGAATCTCTAAAGGATGTTGAATGAACGAATTACAATCAATTAGCACGTGGTGGATGTGGGTCGGTTTTACCATTTTCGTGATTATCATGTTAGGCGTTGATATGTTCGCGCTTGGCCGCAAAGGCGCACATAAAGTCGGTGCCAAAGAAGCGCTGGTGTGGTCAATTATTTGGTTTGCCTTAGCGATGCTGTTTGGTGGCCTATTATGGGGCTGGCTTGACCACACGGCTGGGCGTGCGGTGGCAGATACCAAAGTTATGGAATATCTCACGGGTTACCTGCTTGAAAAAACGCTGGCCATGGACAATATTTTTGTTTTTGTCATGATTTTCAGCTATTTTGCCGTGCCGCTTGAGTTTCAAAAACGCATCCTCATTTATGGTGTGCTGGGGGCTATTATTTTGCGCGCCCTCATGATTTTACTCGGCGCCTGGCTTATTGCGCAGTTTCATTGGGTGCTGTATCTATTTGGCGCGTTTTTACTCATCACCGGCATTAAAATGTTTATTTTTGCGGAGCATGAGCCAGACCTTGCCAAAAATCCGCTATTAAATTGGTTACGCAACCACTTCCGTATTACTGAAAACTATCACGGTGACAAATTTTGGGTCATGCAAAACGGCGTACGCTGGTTCACCCCCATGTTTTTAGTCTTGGTGCTCATTGAATTTTCCGATGTCATTTTTGCGCTCGATAGCATCCCCGCCATTTTTGCAGTGACGAACGACCCCTTCATCGTCTTTACCTCAAATATTTTCGCCATTCTAGGCTTGCGTGCGCTTTATTTTTTACTCGCAGATATGGCAGACCGCTTTCATCTGCTTAAATACGGCCTAGCCGTTGTACTCATTTTTGTTGGCACCAAAATGCTGATTGTTGAATGGTACAAAATACCCGTGGCCATTTCACTTGCTGTGGTCATTTCGGTGCTTGGTATCAGCATGCTATTAAGCATTCTATCTACCCGAAAAACCAAGCAAATTTCATAGTGATTTTTTAATAAAACGGCCGGCCTTTTCGCGCGAGAAAAAAATAATGCTCTGGAAGCCTTTATTTATAAGGCTTCCAGAGCATCGAAAAAGGTTGTGTTAATTTTAGGCGATTTTTAGTTAAATTTTTAGCTTTTAATACCCATAAAAAAGACGTGCTAACTGCACGTCTTTTTGTCTTTTTACTTAGGATTTATTTCAAGAAATTAATCCACAATCAAAGGAGTTCAAAGTTAAATATCGAGGTTACTTGCACCCAATGCATTGCTTTCAATAAACGCACGCCTTGGTTCCACATTATCGCCCATCAGGGTGGTGAATATCTCATCGGCGGCAATGGCATCATCAATTTGCACTTTGAGCAAACGGCGCACCGCTGGGTCCATGGTGGTTTCCCATAACTGCTCTGGGTTCATTTCACCCAAGCCTTTATAGCGTTGAATATTGAGCGTGTTTTTAGCCTCTGCCAACAGCCAGTCGAGCGCCTGTTTAAACGTACTTACCGCTTGCTCTTTGTCGTTACGTTTAATCACCGCGCCAGCACCTACTAAACCTTGCAGCATGGTGGAGGTTTTAAGTATTTGGCGGTAATCACCGCTACTTAAAAACTCTGCATCAATCACGCAGCTTTGCAAATTGCCGTGGACGAATTTATTCACTTCTAAACGGTAAGTGTTTGATTCAGCATCAAAAGCGACAATGACTTCGCTGCCTATTGCGCCAAGTATCGGGCGCAATTTTTCTGCGATGCGGTTGGCATTGAGCTCATTGCTCAAGTTAATTTCACCTGCGTCTTGAATGGCGCGCAACACACTTTCATCATACAACGATGAAATACGGCGAATCACCGCTTCAGTTAATACCACTTGATGCGCAATTTCTGCTAACGGCGCATCCGCTAAAATACCCGCATCGGTTTTTGTATCAAGTTCTGCACCTTTGAGCGCTGAGTTGAGCAAGTAAACATCCAATTCTTGCTGGTCTTTTAAATAGCGCTCATCCCGCCCTTGTTTTACTTTGTAAAGCGGTGGCTGTGCAATGTAAATATGGCCGCGTTCTACTAACTCGGTCATTTGACGGTAGAAGAATGTGAGCAACAAGGTACGAATATGCGCACCGTCCACGTCTGCATCGGTCATGATGATAATGCGGTGATAACGTAATTTTTCAACATTAAAATCGGCTTTACCGATGCTGGTGCCAAGTGCTGTAATAAGGGTTGCAATTTCCTGTGAGCCCAATAGTTTGTCAAAACGTGCTTTTTCGACGTTCAGAATTTTACCTTTGAGCGGCAAAATGGCTTGGTTTTTACGGTCGCGCCCTTGTTTGGCTGAGCCGCCCGCTGAGTCACCCTCGACAAGGTAGATTTCACATTTGCTTGGGTCGCGCTCTTGGCAGTCGGCCAGTTTGCCAGGTAAGCCAAGCGTATCCATCACGCCCTTACGGCGGGTGATTTCACGCGCTTTACGTGCGGCTTCGCGCGCGCGCGCGGCTTCTACAATTTTGCCGCAGATAATTTTGGCATCTGCTGGGTTTTCTTGTAAAAATTCTGCCAGTTTCGCGGAAACCACTTCTGAAACGACCGGTTGCACTTCTGACGACACCAGTTTATCTTTGGTTTGGGATGAAAATTTTGGGTCTGGCACTTTAACGGATAACACACAGGTTATGCCTTCTCGCATGTCATCGCCTGTGGTTTCTACTTTTGCTTTTTTTGCCAGTTCGGTTTGTTCAATATATTGATTAAGCGTACGCGTCATTGCCGTGCGTAGCCCGGTTAAGTGCGTGCCGCCATCGCGCTGTGGAATATTATTGGTAAAACATTGCACCGTTTCGGAATAGCTGTCATTCCATTGCATGGCGACTTCAATCGTCATACCGTCCTTTTCGCCTTTGGCATAAAAGGTTTTTGGGTGCAGCACTGTTTTTGTACGGTTAATGTACTCTACAAAGCCTTTTATGCCGCCAGCGTGGGCAAAGTTTTCTGATTTTCCACTACGTTGGTCAATCAACTCAATTTTGACACCAAAGTTTAAGAATGAGAGTTCGCGAATCCGTTTTGCTAATAGTTCAAAGTGGTATTCCACCAGCACGAAGGTTTCAACCGAGGCTAAAAAGTGCACTTCTGTCCCTTTTTTATCGGTTTTCCCTGTTTTGACTAACGGTGCAACGGGAACGCCGCGATGAAATTCCATTTGATGCACTTCACCTTTACGGTAAATTTTTAGGCGTAGCCAATCTGAGAGCGCATTCACCACTGAAACACCCACGCCATGCAAACCGCCAGATACTTTATAAGAGTTTTGGTCAAATTTGCCGCCTGCATGCAGTTCGGTCATCACAATTTCAGCCGCTGAGCGTTTTGGCTCGTGTTTATCGTCTTCTTTAATATCCGTTGGAATACCACGGCCGTTGTCTGACACGCTAATACTGTTATCTGGGTGGATGATGACCTTGATGTCATCACAATGGCCTGCTAACGCTTCATCAATTGCGTTATCCAACACTTCAAACACCATATGGTGTAAGCCTGAGCCATCGGAGGTGTCACCGATATACATACCAGGACGCTTACGTACTGCATCTAAGCCTTCTAAAATTTTAATACTTGTTGAATCGTAATCTTGGTTATTGCTTTTTTGCTCAGCCATGTTTGAATGTCTTTATAAAATAATTTGATTTTTTTGCCAACGTACTCGATTTACCTTAAATACGCATAGGCATCACAACGTACTTGTAATCCGGTTTATTGGGGATGGTCACTAAGCAGCTGCTATTGGCATCTGAAAAAGAAAAGGTAATCTCTTCGCTATTGGCATTATTTAACACATCGATTAAATAAGTCACGTTAAAACCTATATCCAGGGCGTCACCCTGATAACTCACTTCTAATTCTTCTTCGGCTTCTTCCTGATCACTATTGGTACTGATGAGTTTGAGATTGTTTGCACTGATAACCATTCGAATACCACGGTATTTTTCATTTGATAAAATAGACGCACGTTGCATTGCCAATAGCACACCGACGCGATTCGTTGAAAAACTATTTTTGTGCCCGATAGGAATCACTCGGTTGTAATCTGGAAATTTACCATCAATGATTTTTGAAATGAGCTTAATGTTAGCAAAGCTAAAATTCACTTGATTTGCGGACATTTCAATTTGAACATCTTCTTCACTGTCATCTAACAGTTTAATGAGTTCGATGACGGTTTTACGCGGTAAGATGATTTCCTGTTTTTCATAATTTTGTTGCAGTTCTGTCGAAGTAAAACTTAAACGGTGACCATCGGTACCGACGATATTTAATTTATTACCCGTCACTTCAAATAGTAAGCCATTCAGATAATAGCGAATATCTTGCTGGGCCATCGCAAATTCAACCTGTTTTAAAAGTTCTTTCAATCGTCGCTGGTCGATGGTCACTAAAGTACTATCGCCTTGCGTTTTGGTCATCACAGGATAATCAGCTGCAGGTAAGGTTTGCAAGTTAAAACGGCTTTTGCCGGCTTTTAATGTAATACGGCTTTCACTGGTTGCCATATTAATTTCTGCGCTGTCAGGTAATGATCGACAAATATCTAGCAACTTTTTGGCAGCGATTGTGGTTGAAAAATCAGCGTCTGTTGCACTATCTACCGATAAAGAAATTTGCATTTCTAAATCAGTTGCCGTGAGATGAATCTGATTTTTTTTAGCATCAATCAATAAATTAGAAAGAATGGGTAAGGTATGTCTTTTTTCTACGATGCTAGCAACCGAAGTTAGAGGCTTCAATAAGGTTTCGCGGTTGATTTTGATATTCATCTTTTATAACCTAAATAAAATATATATAAATAATAATAATAGTAATGCAAAGTATTTCTGTGTATAACCCGTTATTTTACAGACAAATCATAAGCTTAGTTTATATTTTTCTGTCTTAACAACACCTAAATTCTAATGTGGATGAATTGTGGATGATTTCTTTGATTTATATTCGTTGTATGTTTATACGCACTTTATCCACAGAAAGTTCATAGCCAGAGTTTTTAAATTCACACCCGTATTTTACTTAAATTTAAGTACTTTTATTTGTAAATAATAAACACAATTGATACCACATTAATCTCGAATCACCTGTATCAAGAAACTTATATCCCGTGTGTAACTTGGGTCATTTTTTCTTAACAAATCAACTTCATCACAAGCATGCATAACGGTAGTATGGTGTCTGCCGCCAAATGCTTCACCAATTTCAGGAAAGCTATGGTTAGTGAGTTCACGTGCCAGCGCCATGGCCACTTGACGAGGCCGGGCAAAATTACGCGTTCTCTTTTTGCTGTACATCTCTGCCACTTTAATTTTATAGTAATCAGCCACCGTTTTTTGTATATTTTCTAAGGTTACCTGACGGCCACGCACCGCGATTAAATCACGTAAGGCATCTTTGGCTAAATGCACATCTATGGCATGGCCAGTAAATTTTGCCATTGCGATAATCCGATTAAGCGCGCCTTCTAGCTCACGTACACTTGAGCGAATTTGCTTAGCGACAAAAAAAGCAACCTCTTCAGATAAGACTAAATTAACGGCCTCCGCCTTTTTTAATAAGATAGCCACGCGCATTTCAAGTTCAGGCGGCTCAACGGCAACCGTTAACCCCCAACTAAAACGGGTTCTTAAGCGCTCGTCAACATCTATAATTTCTTTAGGGTAAGTATCACAAGTAATCACAATTTGCTTTTTTGTTTCTACCAGCGAGTTAAATGCATAAAAGAACTCTTCTTGCGTGCGTGTCTTTTTGGCAAAAAACTGAATATCGTCAATTAATAACAAATCAAGAGAATGATATTTTTGCTTAAATTCATCAAACGCTTTATTTTCATAGGCTTTTACGACATCAGACACGTAACGTTCAGCATGTAAATAGCGAATTTTGGCCTCTGGGTTATGGTGTTTTAATTCATTGCCGATGGCTTGTAATAAATGTGTTTTACCAAGCCCGACGCCACCATAAATAAAAAGCGGGTTATACGCTGCCCCAGGATTTTCAGCCACCTGAATAGCAGCAGCGCGAGCCAGCTGGTTTGCTCGGCCGGTTACGTAATTATTAAAATTAAAGGCTTCATTTAATCCAGATTTTTCTTTATGCAAAGACGATTTAGCAGAGGCGCTTGCTTTTTTTGGTGTCTTACTCGTAGATATTTGTGGTGAAAGTAATTCTTGGATTGTTTCCAGCGGACCCACAGGTTTAGTTTGCGCGTGACTGTTTAGTAATGGCGCTTTGGTAGGTTGCTCGAGGGGAAGATTGGCAACAGAAAAAACAATTTGCACATCATCCAAATGAGATTCTTGCGCGTATTGCTCAATTTTTTTACTAAACCGGTCTTTTACCCATTGCATCACAAAACGATTTGGCGCAACTAGACGCACAATATTGCCATCAATTTCAACTTGTAACGGTTTAATCCATGTATTAAATTGCTGAGCAGAAAGCGCAAGTTCGAGGCGTTCTAGGCAAGAGGGCCAGAAATTTTCCATTTTTAATCGTGTGATTGTCCAATAATAAACAACATGGCTAATGCTAAAGATTGAGTAATAAAAATTAACCAATTTAATCAAATAGTTAATTAAAAACTCGTGCTTAAAAACGTTGCCATGGATACAACTAGTAAGCGTGCCATTTTAGCTGGTTTACACTAACTTATCCACAGGCATATAATAAGTTTTCAAAACTAAATAAACATTGACAAATTAGGTGGTTATCGTGTCTAATAGCGCCCTTTATCGCATAAAGCTTTGCAGGAGCATTTAATGAAACGTACTTATCAACCATCAAAAACACGCCGTGCACGTACACATGGCTTTTTAGTTCGTATGGCTACTAAAGGCGGCCGCGCTGTGATTGCATCACGTCGTGCTAAGGGTCGTAAACGTTTAGGTCTGTAATTTTAGATCAAACTTTTAACCTGCTACAATAGGTGGTGTTAAAAGTATTGGCAACATTGATTAAGCACGTTAATTTTAAATACGGTTTAATTTAATAATGGTGTCATCATATCGGCTTACGAAACAAGCCAAAATGATTAAAACGGATGATTTTTCATCCGTTTTTAGTTTTCACAAGAGAGTGGCATCAGCGCATTTAGTCATGCACTATCGACCCAATCATTTGGCGCTAGCTCGGTTGGGTTTAGTGGTAGGAAAAAAAACAGCCAAATTGGCGGTAAGCAGAAACTACATGAAGCGTGTGTTACGTGAGTTATTTCGCCATAAACAACATGAAGTCAGTCATGTGGATTTAATTGTACGTGTGCAGAAACCGTTTAATAGAAGTGAATACAAACAAATTCAACAAGAGTTTGAACTGTTAATTACAAAATTAAATCAAAAAGTGATATTAAATGCGCAAACACTTTCTTCAGTTAACGCAGCACCATTGCTAGGTTAATTTATGAAAATAGTCTCGCGTTTTTTAGTGGGTTTAATTAAAGTGTATCAGGTGTTGTTAAGTCCATTTTTTGGTCAACAATGTCGCTTTTACCCAACTTGTTCACATTACGCAATAGAAGCAATTCATAAGCACGGTGCACTTTTAGGTAGTTATTATACGATTCGCCGTTTGCTACGTTGCAACCCTTGGTGCGAAGGTGGACACGATCCCATCCCTTAAGCTGTTAGAATATATCAACGAAATTTTTACAAAGATTACTTATCAATCATGGATACCAAGCGCTTAATTTTATTCGTTATATTTTCAATGTCGATATTGATGTTGTGGGATGCATGGCAGCGCCAAAGTGCGCCGGTAGCTACCCAGCAAGCGAGCCATGTTGCCGCAAGTAGCAACCCGACAAGCGCCGCGACAAGTCAGGCAGTTGATGCAACAGTCGGCACGCAAGAGGTTGTTAATGGCACATTTAAGTTGCTTACTGGCCAACGTATTAACGTTACAACTGATTTATATAAAGCGGATATTGAAACGGTTGGCGGTGACTTACGCCGATTAGAATTACTTAAGCATCGTGCGGCAGACAACGATAAGACAAACTTTGTTTTATTAGATGATGCGGCTAAACCGATGACTTACGTAGCGCAAACAGGGTTAATCGGTGCGGAATTACCAACCCATCATGCGGTTTTCAGTAGCACGGCCACAAGTTATCAAATGCAAGAAAATCAGGACAAGCTAGAAGTTCGTTTGAGTTGGGTGAGTGCAAATGGTATAGCGGTTGATAAAGTCTATACCTTCCATAGAAATCAATATGTTATTGAAGTGGCGTACGAAATTAAGAATGGTTCGACTAATGCCATTTCTCCAGAAGTCTATTACCAAATTGTGCATGACAGTGAATCAAATCAAGGATCGGCCTTGATGCCAACGTTTACTGGTGGCTCATACTACACGGAGGCTAAAAAATTCAATAAGTTAGCCTTTAGTGACATGGCTAAAGAGCCGCTGAATATCACATCAAATGATGGCTGGGTTGGGTTGTTGCAACACTATTTTGTGAGCGCTTGGATACCGAAGGATGGATTAGCGCGTAAATTTTATACAGAACAGTTAGCAGATAACATGTATAGAATTGGGTCAAGAAGTGCACTCGGTACCATAGCGCCGGATGCAAGCTACAGCATTTCAGCGCGTTTATTTTCTGGCCCACAAACCAAAAATGATTTGCTAGCAACAGCGCCAGGGTTGGAATACACCGTTGATTATGGTTGGTTAACCATCGTGGCAACGCCATTATTTTGGGTACTATCCAAAATACATGGCTTGGTGAATAACTGGGGTGTGGCAATTATATTGCTTACACTGTTGATTAAGGCTGCGTTCTATCCATTATCAGCAAAAAGCTACCGCTCAATGGCGCAAATGCGTGAATTAGCACCGCGCTTAGAATCAATGAAGCAGAAATTTGGCGATGATCGCCAAAAAATGCAGCAAGCGATGATGGAGCTTTATCGGACGGAAAAAATTAATCCAATGAGTGGTTGTTTGCCCATTTTGATTCAAATTCCAGTATTTATTTCACTTTATTGGATGTTATTGGGTTCTGTAGAGTTACGTCATGCCCCATTCTTTGGTTGGATTCAAGACTTGTCAGCCATTGATCCATACTATATTTTGCCGCTTATTATGGGTGCTTCTATGATTATTCAAACGAAGCTGAACCCGAAGCCAACCGACCCCATTCAAGCCAAGGTGATGACATGGATGCCCGTCATTTTTAGTATATTCTTCTTCTTCTTCCCTGCGGGTTTGGTGTTGTACTGGGTTGTGAACAATATTGTTTCCATTTGGCAACAATGGTACATCAACAAAAATATCCACGCAGAAACATTAGCCAAAAAAACAGGTGGCAAACGCTAACGCACAAGACACCATTGCTGCAATCGCCACCGCGAGTGGTGCTGGCGGCATTGGTATTGTTCGTATCTCTGGCCCTGCGGCAAGTGCCATTGCAGCCAGTATTTTAGGCACTTGCCCTGCTCCACGGCACGCAGCGTATTTACCGTTTAAATTAGAAAATGACGAACCGATTGACCGCGGCATCGCTATTTTTTACCCCAACCCCCATTCGTACACTGGTGAAGATGTGCTTGAACTTCAAGCGCATGGCGGCACAGCGCTGATGCAATTATTATTAGCGCGCTGTATCAGCTTAGGCGCGCGTCAGGCTGAGCCAGGTGAGTTTACCCGCCGTGCTTACCTGAATGAAAAAATAGACCTTGCGCAAGCTGAGGCGGTTGCCGATGTCATTAATGCAGCGACGGTAGAAGCGGCTAAAAGTGCAGCGCGTTCGTTATCGGGTGAGTTTTCGCAAACCATCAACACCCTCTTAAATAGGCTGATTGACTTACGTATGTTTGTTGAAGCCTGCTTGGATTTTCCAGAAGAAGAAATTGACTTCATTACCCAAGGCCGAGTGGCAGAAAAATTAGAAGCCATTACTGATGCGTTAAGTGTTGTCTTTGCAAAAGCCAAGCAAGGCAGTTTGTTGCGTGAAGGCATCAACGTGGTGTTGGTTGGGCAGCCCAATGTTGGTAAATCGAGTTTGATGAATGCGTTGGCGGGAGAAGAAATTGCGATTGTAACTGCAATTGCTGGCACCACGCGCGACACCATTAAAAATGCCATTCAAATTAATGGCGTTCCTTTGCATGTCATTGATACAGCAGGCTTGCGTGAAACAGACGATGAAGTTGAAAAATTTGGCATTGCCAGAACTTGGGCGTCTCTACAAACGGCCAATATCGCATTATTATTGGTTGATGCAGCTCATGGTATTACAGAAGCAGAAAAATCGATTTTAACGCGCTTGCCGCAAGAAATTGCCAAAATTTGGGTACACAATAAAATTGATGTTTCACGTGAAACGCCAAAAATTGTAGAAATTGCGCAAGAAACGCATATTCATCTTTCGGCAAAAACCGGTGAAGGTTTAGAACTACTAAAATCGCAGCTGTTAAAATTAGCAGGATATCGGGCATCGGGTGAAGGTGTATTTATGGCAAGAGCACGCCATTTAGAGGCGCTTCAATTAGTGAATGTACATTTGCATGAGGCTCGCGCCCAGCTGTCTTCATCTGAGTTGATTGCCGAAGAGTTACGTTTAGCACAAGAAGCGCTGAGTAGTATTACAGGAGAATTTACCCCGGATGATTTGCTGGGTGAGATATTTTCTAAATTTTGTATCGGTAAATAAAAGCTCAAATAAAAAGGCCATCGTGAAGATGGCCTTTTTTTACTTCCAAAATAATGCTGTTTAAACAGTGATTATTTAATAAATAAATCAAGTTTGTTATATTTCTCAGCAAGAATGTAATAGTAAGCAAGGCGAGATTTAAAGTGCTCATCTTTTAATACGGCACCAACCGCTTCAACTGCTGCATCTAGCTCAGCATCTGAGTTAGTTAAGCCTAATTTTTTCTTTAAAAAGTTTTCACGAACGGTAATTCTTTCAGCTTCGTCGGTAGCTGCCACGTATTGTGAGTCTTTATTTGATAATACTAACGCATAGTTTTTTGCCAAACCATCTAATGCCGCAGTGTTTAAATTTTTAACATATTTAGCAACGGTTGCTTTGTGTTCTTGAATATCAGCCATTCTTCTCTCCTCAGATTAGTATTATGGAACGAAAACCAAACAATTTTTGAATCTTATTATCGCAACGTTTAAGCATAAAACACGTACTTACTGGTTTTTATACCGTCTCGCTGACAATACTATAGGCTTATCGTGATGTATCCGTCAATACCTGTTCTATACGTAGGTTATGGCAAATTGTAAACAATCGTGAAAAGGAGAAGGAAGACCATAAGCGCCAAAAATGCATAGCACACAAAGTAGTTTCTGCTGACTGAATAGGAAACAGCGCTATCTTTTTATGATCCTAGGATATGGTTAAAACCTTTTGATAGAAACATATTATCCCCGAGAGAAAAAATATGCTCTGGAAGCCTTTATTTATAAGGCTTCCAGAGCATGGTAAAAGGTTGTGTATTAAAGACCTGCTTAAAATGCAAATTTTACATGTTAAATTACGCTAGAAATAAGCAAAATAACGGGCATAAAAAAAGCAATGTTTCACGTGAAACATTGCTTTTTCATTTTTGCACTTGATGTGTTTTACATCGTGCGCATTGCTTTAAAAACCAACTTAACTAAATGCGTAAATAACGAGGCACTATTTTTTAGCAGTTGGCGTTCTTTCTGTTAAAAGATAAACGATGTAGTTTGCTTTTTCACCCGCAGTGCAATCTGCACCTAAGATGTCGTTGCAGTGTTCAGTGAATTTATCTTCAACCTTGTCTAAGCTTCTGAAACGTTTTTTGTTTACTGCTGGGGCAAGCGGCGCAATTGCTTTGCCTGTCACGATGTGCTTACCTGCATCAGCCGGGTTGCTGGTGTGGCATGATGCGCAAGCAGCTTGTTTGCCATCTTTAAGTGTAAATTTACGGTTGTAAAAAGTTTTGCCTTCAGACACTGAAGGTACAAACTCAGGGTTTACAGTTTGTGCAATCCCAGTGTATTTTTTAGTCAGCACTTCAGCATTGGTGACGTTGCTCGCAGCGTAAGCTTGTGTTGATAGTGCAGCCAAGCCCAAAAA
>JAKQTB010000180.1 GCA_029569495.1 Pseudomonadota bacterium
CGCAAACCAATAGCAGATTAACGGCTGACGCAAAAATGTTTGGATTAGTTGGTAAGCTAAATCCAGCGCAAGATAAATGGCTACTCAAACCGACTACTTTTATGAACCTCAGCGGCAAAGCCGTTGCAGCACTGGCGAACTATTATAAAATTTCTCCTGCTGAAATTTTAGTGATTCATGATGAGCTTGATTTGCCAGCAGGTAGCAGCAAGTTAAAATTAGGTGGCGGCCACGGTGGTCACAATGGCTTAAAAGATATTCACGCAGCCTTAGGCACAGCCAACTATTGGCGTTTGCGCATTGGCATTGGTCACCCTGGTGAGCGCAATGAAGTGGTTAACTATGTACTGAAACCACCATTAAAAGATGAGCAAGCTGCTATTGATGAAAGCCTTTTTGATAGCACTAAAGTGCTAGACTTACTGGTGGCAGGTGAGTTTGAAAATGCAATGTTGAAATTGCACACGAAGAAATAACTGAAATAGAAATAACCTAATAAAGTACCTAATAGAGAAAGTATTGATATGAAGTGTGGCATCGTAGGTCTACCAAACGTAGGAAAATCAACGTTATTCAACGCCATTACGAAAGCAGGTATTGCGGCTGAGAACTATCCTTTTTGCACGATTGAACCCAACGTTGGCATTGTGGAAGTGCCAGACCCCCGCATGCAACCGCTCATTGACATTGTAAAACCGCAACGTGTGCAACCTGCTATTGTAGAGTTTGTTGATATTGCCGGCTTGGTAGCAGGTGCATCAAAGGGTGAGGGTTTAGGCAACAAGTTCTTGGCCAACATTCGCGAAACAGATGCTATTGCCCATGTAGTGCGCTGCTTTGAAGACAGCAATGTTATTCACGTTGCCAACAAAATTGACCCACTTTCTGATATTGAAGTCATCAATACAGAGCTTGCCCTTGCCGACATGGAAACCGTTGAAAAAACCATGCAGCGTGAAAACAAAAAAGCCAAAAGCGGCGACAAAGATGCGATTGCGCTCATTAAAGTATTAGAAAAAGTTGTACCCTGCTTAGACCAAGCCAAAGCCGTACGAACACTTAATTTGGATGCAGATGAGTTACAGCTACTCAAACCACTTTGCCTTATCACCGTTAAACCAGTGATGTACTTAGCCAACGTCGATGAAAAAGGCTTTGAAAACAACCCGCACCTCGATAAAGTTGTTGCCCTAGGAAAATCTGAAAACGCCCCTGTGGTATGTATATGCGCCAAAATTGAAGGTGAAATATCAGAGTTAGATGAAGAAGATAAACTGTTATTTTTATCAGAACTCGGCCAAGAAGAGCCAGGCCTAAACCGCGTGATTCGTGCCGCTTATGACTTACTTGGCCTGCAAACTTACTTCACCGCAGGTGTGCAAGAAGTACGTGCCTGGACTGTAAAAAAAGGCGCAACCGCACCCCAAGCAGCAGGCGTTATCCACACAGACTTTGAACGTGGCTTTATTCGTGCAGAAGTCATTGCCTATGACGAATACGTTAAAAACAAAGGCGAGCAAGGCAGCAAAGAAGCTGGAAAAATGCGCTTGGAAGGCAAAGAATATATTGTGCAAGATGGCGATGTTATGCACTTTAGATTTAATGTTTAACATCGCTAGACTGAATAAGAAAACGCAAACTATTTTTGACAATTGGCGACTAAAACACTAGAATTGCGCCCTTGCTTTAGTTTAGGCATCAAGTTTACAAGGTGATGTAGCTCAGCTGGTTAGAGCACAGGATTCATAATCCTGGGGTCGAGGGTTCAAGTCCCTCTTTCACCACCAATAAATACGCCCCTTTCGAGAGATTGGGGCGTTTTCATTTGTGGATAATGTCCATGATTTAAGCTTCATGTAGGGGCTATGTAGGATTTTGCAATCAACACCAAATACTTTATATTAGCATACCAGTTAATAACTCGGCGCGCTCAAATTTGAAGTGCAACAATTTTCGGAGGAAAATGTTGCATGGGAAAATACAAACAATTAAGTATTGAAGAACGTAGTGTTATACAGGCGCAGTTAACATTAGGGTTTAAGCCTAGCTGGATAGCTGTTGGATTGGGTAGGTCTGTTTCGACGATTAGCCGAGAGCTTCGCAGTAATGGCTGGGTGAAACTCAAAGAGCAACCTGGACGCGGTCGACCTGCGATTGCAGGCAAATATCGAGCGGTGTTGGCGCAAGATAGAGCAGACGTGTTGTCAGCGAAGCCTAGGGTTGAAAGGCGATTGAAAGCTGGAGGTATTCTCTGGCAAGCGGTGATGGAATATTTAAAACAGGGCTACTCACCCGAGCAAATTGCTGGCACACTTAAAGTTGTGAACGCAGACCATCCAAACTTGCAGGTTTCGCATGAGACCATTTACAGCGCTATTTACTTAATGCCGCGAGGAGAGCTGCGAACAGAAGTGATAGGCTGGTTACGCTTTGGGCATGCGAAACGTAGACCGAGAGCGCGAGGAGAAGATAGGCGTGGTCAAATCCCTGATATGGTGAGCATACATGACAGGCCGCCAGAAGTGGATGCACGTTTAGTCCCAGGACACTGGGAAGGTGATTTGATTAAAGGCAAAGGCAACCGTAGCGCAGTGGGAACGATTGTGGAAAGAACAACCCTGTTTACGGTGTTAGCAAAGATGGAAAAAGCCACTGCTGAATCTGCTGTGAGTGGTTTCAGTCATGTGTTGAATCGCATTGAGGCACAGAAACGATTATCGATGACCTACGACCAAGGTAAAGAAATGGCAAGGCATTCGGAGTTAACACAGAACACAGGCGTTGCAGTTTACTTTGCGGATCCGCATAGTCCTTGGCAACGGGGGATAAACGAAAACACCAATGGCTTGTTGCGTCAATACTTGCCAAAGGGCGAGGATTTAAATATCTTCAGCCAAGAAGAGTTAGATGCGATTGCGTGGAAACTCAATACAAGACCACGCAAATCGTTAGGGTTCAAATGCCCTGCTGAGTTGTTCACACCAGACGCATTTGATTTTAGGCAGCATCATGCTGCACTTTTTGCACTTCAACCTTGAAACCGCCGTGTATATAGAGGTAAAAAATAAGCCTTAAATAAAAGCGCAGGCGAAAAAATACGTATAAAACTTGATGATTTAAGGCGAACAATAACTTCTAATACCAATCAAGAATCTTACGAGAAAAATTTTATGCTCTGCGAGCCTTTATTTATAAGGCTCGCA
>JAKQTB010000181.1 GCA_029569495.1 Pseudomonadota bacterium
TGCCAGAAGTTGTGGTGCATATAGGCTGCAGTTTAGGGGTTAATTCGCCATCCCATTGTGCCGTAACAGCGCATCAATGCTCGGTTCTCTGCCTCTAAAAGCCACAAACGATTCCATTGCTGGGCGGCTTCCCCCTTTAGCCAAAATCTCTTGCCAATAACGTTTGCCCGTTTCCGCACAAAGCACGTCATTTTCTTCAAATAGGCTGTAAGCGTCGGCTGAAAGCACCTCTGCCCATTTATAGCTGTAATAGCCAGCAGCGTAGCCACCAGAGAATATATGCGTAAAGCTATTTGGAAAGCGGTTCCATTTTGGTGGACGCACCACGGCTACTTCATCACGTACTTCTTCAATTAAGTCGAGCGCAGTTTTGTTGGTATTGGGGTCAAGTGTGCTGTGCAGGCGAATATCAAATAGGGCAAATTCAATCTGGCGCATGGTTTGCATGCCGGCCTGAAAGTTCTTGGCTGCGACCATTTTGTCAAACAACTCGCGTGGCAGAGGTTTGCCAGTTTCTGCATGTGCCGTCATGTTTTGTAGCACACGCCACTCCCAGCAAAAATTTTCCATCAACTGGCTAGGCAGTTCTACGGCATCCCATTCCACACCTTTAATGCCAGAAACGCTGTAGTCATCCACTTCAGTCAGCATGTGGTGTATGCCGTGTCCAAATTCATGAAACATGGTTAGCACTTCATCATGCGTAAATAACGCAGGTTTATCCCCAACTGGGGCGGAGAAGTTACAGGTTAAAAATGCCACAGGCGTGGTAACGGTGCTGGCTACTTTACGACGGGTAATGGCTTCGTCCATCCAAGCGCCACCGCGTTTGTTGTTGCGGGCATATAAATCTAAATAAAACTGCCCAATCAATTTGCCATCATGGCTGCTGATGTCATAAAAGCTCGCTGTTTCATGCCAAACTGAGGCGTGCGATTTGGTGACGCGCACGCCAAAAATAGTTTCAACTACTTTAAACAAGCCAGCAAGCACTTTGTTTTCGGGGAAATATTGCTTCACTTCTAAGTCAGAAAACGCATATTTTTCTTCACGTAATTTTTCGCTCAAATAGGCCACATCCCACGCTTGCATATCGTGGATGCCTAATTTAGCGGCGTATTCGGTCAATTCAGCCATATCTTTAATGGCATAAGGTTTGGCTTTTTTGGCTAAATCTTGCAAAAATTGGGTCACGTGATTGGCTGATTCCGCCATTTTAGTTTCAATAGAAAGTTCAGCATAATTGGCAAAGCCTAAAAGATGCGCAACTTCTTGTTTTAATTTTAAAATTTGCGCAATAATAGGTGTGTTATCCCATTCTTTATTGCCAAATTCTGAGGCTTTAGTGGCGTAAGCACGATAAAGTGTTTCGCGTAACTCGCGGTTTTGCGCATATTGCAACACGGGTAAATAGCTGGGAAAGTGCAAAGTGAATTTATAGCCCACTTTTTTATCCGTTTCAGCTGCCGTTTTGGCGCCTTGCAATACGTCTTCAGGAATGCCTGCTAACTTGCTGGCGTCTTCTACATAAAGCGCGTAGTCATTGGTGTTATCCAACACGTTTTCTTCAAACTTTGATGATAATTTTGATAAATCTTCTTGAATTGCCTTAAAGCGTACTTTTTGCTCCGCAGGTAACTCGGCACCACCTAAACGAAAGTCACGCAGTTCATTTTCAATAATTTTTTGCTGTGTTGAAGTGAGCTTAGCAAATTCAGCGCTATTTTTTAACGCTCGAAATTTGGCATATAAACGCTCATCTTGGCCTAAATCCGCATAAAAATCAGTAAGTTTTGTTAAATTTTCGTTATACGCTTCACGTAATTCAGGGCTGTTCACCACGCCATTCATGTGGCCTACCTGCGACCAGGCGCGAGATAACTTTTCTTCCATATCTTCAAGTGGCAATACGTAATTTTGCCAAGAGGGTGCTTCTTCACTTGTCGCGAGTGAATTGACGGTGGTTCTGGCTTCACTCAGTAAAAAGTCTATGGCAGGCGAGACGTGTTCTGCTTTGATTTCTTCAAATTTAGGTAGGCCAACAAAGTGTAATAGTGGGTTTGACACACAATTCCTTCAACAATAAAAACTAGTTAATCAGTCTTAAGCACAGTGGGTAGCGATAAGTTTCACCCTTACTTGTAGCAATGGCGGCGATGATGCAAAAAACAATATTTACAATCCAAATAATTGGAAAAAATAAAAGCCCGATGAGTATCCAAGAAAGCACGCCAGCGGCAATATAGGCAAGTAAGACCGTGATTTGAAAGTTAAGTGCTTCTTTAGCTTGGTCCGCAAGGTAGGCGCTATCGTCTTTTTTTAATATCCAAACAATTAATGCAGGTAAAAATGAAAATACCGTGCCACCTAAATGCGTAACGGTAGCGATATTTTTTTCGTCGTTGCTTGGAACGATGACTTCTAATTCAGTGGTCATGATAATCCTTTCAATATTTGAAGCGTTGGAAAATAAATGTTTAATGTCTAGCTTTAGCGCGCATTTCAATCGGCGTATAAAATTTGGTTAACAGAGGTTCAATTTTTTCAATATCACTGAGGGCTAATATTTTTTTGGCATGGCTCGTCAGTTGATTAACTTGGCTATGTAGAATTTGCTGTTTGACACTCAAAATATGTGAAGGGTGCATGGAGAACTGACGCAACCCCATACCAAGCAACAGTTTTGTGAGCTTGGCATCGCCAGCCATTTCACCACACACTGAAATTGGTTTACCTAGTTTATTAGCGGCTTTAATGGTGATTGAAATGAGCTTTAATACAGCCGGATGCAGGGGATTATAAAGGTACGCGACGCTGTCGTCCGTACGGTCAATAGCTAAGGTATATTGAATTAAATCATTGGTGCCAATGGATAAGAAATCCAACTCATTAGCAAATGCTTCCGCATTGATGGCAGCGGCTGGAATTTCTATCATGCCACCTAACGAAATGTTCTCATTAAACGGGATATTTTCTTTACGCAAACTATCTTTAGCGCGCGTGAGCAATAGTTTGCTTTGCCGTAATTCTGATAATGCTGAAAGCATCGGGAAGAGAATTTTAATCTGGCCAAAAGCTGAAGCACGCAATAATGCACGTAGTTGCGTGTGGAAAATCTGTGGCTCACTCAAGCAATAGCGAATCGCTCGCAGGCCCAATGCTGGGTTGGCGCATTCTGTTTCGCTCTCGCCACTTAATTGTTTATCTGCCCCTAAATCCAGCGTGCGGATAATCACAGGCTGACCCTTCATGGCCTCTGCCACGGTTTTATAGGCGATGAATTGTTCTTCTTCACTAGGCATTTCGCGGCGGTTCATAAACAAAAATTCAGTCCGATACAGACCAATTCCCGTCGCCCCTGATGCCTTAGCCGCCACAACATCTTCTGGCACTTCAATGTTGGCAAATAACTCAATGTTTGCGCCGTCTAGCGTAATGGCTTTGGTTGATTTAATGCGTTGTAACTTTTGTTGCTCAAGTTCCCACTGCTCTTGGCGCAGCTTGTACTCGGTCAGTATGCTTTTATCGGGGTTAACAATCACCACGCCTTGCTTGCCATCCACGATGATGAGTTCACCATCATGAATTAAATCACGGGCTTTTTGCAGAGCGACAATAGACGGAATATTTAAACTGCGCGCCAAAATGGCGGTATGCGAAGTTGTACCACCCACATCGGTAATAAAAGCCGCAAACTCATGCTGCTTAAACTGAATTGCATCGGCTGGCGAAATATCGTGGGCGACTAAAATGAGCTTGCGTTCTTGGTGCAGAGCGCTTGCCTGCTGCTCAGAGCTTAATTGATGCGGGTGGCCTAGCAGCACTTTAATGACGCGCTCGACCACCTGAATGACATCTTGTTTGCGTTCACGCAGATAATCATCTTCAATTTGCTCAAACTGCTCAACAACTTCATCCATTTGCAGTTTGATCGCCCATTCAGCGTTGCATAGTTCTTTTCTGATGATGTCTTTAGGGGTTTCACTCAACGATTTATCGGCCAGCATCATGAGATGTGTGCTGATGAACGCGCTGATTTCAGCGGGGGCATTCTTTCGCACGCTCGCATGGATATGCTCTAAATCGTGCTTGACGGTTGCAACGGCATCAGAAAAACGTTGAATTTCATCTTCAATTAAGTGTTGCGGTAATTGGTAATGCACCACCTCTAACAGCGCATTAGAAACTAAATGCGCGTGACCAATGGCAATACCACTTGACACGCCTACACCGTGCAGTGAAAAGCTCGGGCTACTAAAAGCAGTCACATTGGGTGTGCCAGTCATGATTGGATTACTCGCCTTCGCCAAAGTAATTTGCAATTAAGTCAGTCATTGCTTGTATGGCCGTCTGCTCATCCGTGCCATTGGCTTCCAAGGTAACAACGCTGCCTTTTGCCGCGGCCAGCATCATCACGCCCATGATGCTTTTAGCATTCACACGGCGGCCATTGCGTGAAATCCAGATTTCACTGGCAAACTTGCTTGCCGTCTGGGTGAGTTTGGTAGACGCGCGTGCATGTAACCCTAATTTATTGATGATTTCAACTTCTGTGCTAATCATTATTCAATCCATTCATTATGACTTTTTATTATTAAGCGTGACTGCCTGAGTGTCGAATCGATCACAGCTGTCCGCGCTGAAATGCACTACACCCTCTCGTCCTCCGCTGACGGCTTTTTCTACCAAGGCCATTAAAGATTCATGCCGATAGGTCATTGTACGCACAATCATGGGCATATTCACGCCAGCAACACCTTCAACGATGCCAGGTGAGAGTAGTTTAGTCACAATATTACAAGGGGTGGCACCATACATATCCGAAAGCACTAAAACACCGTCTCCAGTGTTCAGTGCGGCGATCAATTGCTGCGCTTTGGGCAGTAATTCGCCAGGGTTATCTTGGGTGTTCACTGCTAGAAAAGCCAATTGTCTCGGTTCGTTTCCGATGACGTGTTTAGCGCATTCCATCAGGCTTTCACCTAAGTTGCCATGTGCGATAATTAAAATACCAATCATAGTAATCTCTACAGTTTTAGTTCACGATGTCGCGTCAGTACTTTTTGCGTGCTTTTGAAATATTGACTCAATTGTTCAACAAAATAAACTGAGCGATGCTGCCCGCCCGTGCAGCCGATGGCCACGGTTAGATAGCTGCGGTTATCTGCAACAAAGCATGGCAGCCATTTTTCAATATAAGCTTTGATGTCAGCAATCATCTCAATCACATTAGGCTCTGCGCTTAAAAATGCCTGTACCGACGCATCACGTCCGGTGAGTTCCCGCATGTTGGGGTCGTAATGCGGATTAGGTAAACAACGCACATCAAATACAAAATCAGCATCCAGCGGAATGCCATGTTTAAAGCCAAACGAAGTAAACAGCAACGTTAAACCAGTATGTTCAATCGAGACGACTTCTTTGACCCAAGCCCTAAGGGTATTGGCGCTCAGATAGCTCGTATCAATCACATGTCCGAGTTTTCCTAAATCGGCCAGTAGTGCGCGCTCAGAGGCGATGCTTTCAGCAAGCGTGGTACTGTCTTTACTTAAAGGGTGCTTACGCCTAGTTTCGCTGAAACGTTTGACTAAGGTTTCAACGTTAGATTCTAAAAAAAGCACTTGCGTCGTGATTTGTTGTGATTGGAGTTGTTTAATGTGTGCAGGGAGCGTTTCAATCGCCGCACTGCGGCTATCAATGCTGATGGCCACGCGGTCATGATTGGCCACTTGTAAATTTCCCGATTGCATATTTGCACGTAAATGCTCGGCAATTTGCGGCAACATGGTGGCGGGCAAGTTATCAATGCAGTAATAGCCGCTGTCTTCAAGCGCCCTTAGGGCAATACTTTTGCCTGAGCCGGAGAGTCCTGTGACGATGATAAGTTGTTTCATTGAAGTCGGGTACTTGATATTTAATCTGACAGGTTAGATTTTTTCATTTCGCGCTGTTGGCGTTGGGTGAATTGTTTGGTCGCGTTAATACCACGCAATAATAACATGTGATTGCGAATTGCGACTTCAACCAATACTGCAATATTGCGGCCAGCCGCAATCGGAATTTGTACTTTAGAAATACTCACCCCAAGTACTTCTTCGTGGAGCGCTTTGATGTTGAGGCGGTCTAGCGAATCAAGCGCCAGTTTATCTGCCATTTCAAGTTGAATAATGAGGTCAAGCGGCTTGCTGGGCTTTACTGAATTGTCACCAAACATCGCACGAATATTCAATACGCCCAAACCACGCACCTCTAAAAAGTCTTGCAGCAGTGCCGGGCAGCGGCCTTCGATACGCTCTGGTGAAATACGAAAAAAATCGACCACATCATCCGCAATCAGCCGATGCCCACGAGAAATAAGCTCTAGCGCTAACTCACTCTTACCAATGGCGGGGTCACCTTTAATAAAAGCGCCAAAGCCTTGTACTTCTAAAAACACGCCGTGCATGATGATGGATTCAGCCACGGCTTGCGCCAAGAAGTGACTCAGAAAATCCATTAATTCAGGGCTGTTAAGCGGCGTTGTAAATAGCGGCGTGTTATTTTGGTTGGCCGCGCCAATCAAAGATTCTGGCACAGCCTCATTGTTGGCCACAATCACTGCAGCAAGGTCTGTGGAAAACAAATTTTCAATCGCTGCAATGGTATGTGTTGGCTTTAAACTCCGAAGGTAATCCATTTCGGCACAGCCTAGCACTTGCACCCGATTAGGATGCACAAAATTCAGGTGGCCAATGAGCGCAAGCGTTGGTTTTGTAACGGTGCCGCTGGTCAGTAAATTAGCCCCGCCATTTAGCCCGGCAATCCAATTTAATTTGAGTTTACGGCGGGTTTGTTTGAATAATTCGGCTACATTGATTTGAGTCACTTGGATACCTCTATCAATTCAAGTTTTATCACGATACGGCGGCACACATAAAAACCACGCATGATATGCCAGACCGAACCTTAATTTTTTAATTGCACCCAGTTTGTCATATAAACTTGAATTGATAGAGGCATCCAATGCTCAAAGAGAAATTAACACTAATTTAAATCTTGATTCGGAACTGCTTGATGCTTCACTGCGCCATTCGATTTATGGTGATCAGCATTTTTTTCTTTATGTTTAAGCACCTGACGGTCAAGTTTGTCCGTCAACATATCAATTGCGCTGTACATATTGTCATCGGTACAAGCGGCGTGTAAATCATTACCGGGAACGTGTAGCGTAGCTTCTACCTTTTGGATAAGTTTTTCTACGCTCATGGTCACTTTGACATCGATTACATGGTCAAAATGGTTGCTAATACGTGAAAGTTTGTTGGTAACATATTCACGTAATGCTGGGGTTACTTCTAAATGCAGACCAGTTAATTGTAAATTCATGACTTGCTCCTTATTAAAATATTCTAAAAGCTTGAATTCAAAAAAATCTACAAAGTTTGAAAATTTTAATTCAACGCAAAACTCTCAGAACAATTTCAGTTTACTACTTTAATTCGTGTCTGTGCTAGGCAGATTCATAAATTTTTTTAATAAAATTTACAATCATTTTAAATTGTATATAGAGGTAAGAAATAAGCCTTAAATAAAAGCGCAGGCGAAAAAATACGTATAAAACTTGATGATTTAAGGCGAACAATAACTTCTAATACCAATCAAGAATCTTACGAGAAAAATTTTATGCTCTGCGAGCCTTTATTTATAAGGCTCGCA
>JAKQTB010000200.1 GCA_029569495.1 Pseudomonadota bacterium
TCGGCCACGGCGTGTTAGTAGAAGGTAAAACCCTCACAACCGATGGTGAGGGTGGTTACTTTGGTGTTGAACTACCTGTTGGCGCCGATAAGTTATCAATCGACATAAAAGACACCTCTGGCAACACGATCAGAACATTGGATTTTGGCGCGCAAACGGCTGGCTCAGTGCCGCTGATTTGGGATGGCCATACCAATGACGGCACGATTGCAGCCAATGGCACCTATCAATTTGACATTAACGCTACCGTTGGCGGGCAACCTGTACAAGCCACTCGCCTGAGCTTTGCTGAAGTAAAAAGCATATCAAACAGTAGCAATGGCGTGACCTTGAATTTAAGCAACTTAAGCTCAGTGAGCACCAGTGAAGTCAAAGAGATCTTTTAAAGTTTTTTAACATATTTTTACCAACATAATTTAGCGGTTTATCGAATTAAAGATTAGGAGAATCACATGAGTTTTCAACAAGGTTTAAGTGGATTAAATGCAGCATCTAAAACATTAGAAGTGATTGGCAACAACGTTTCTAACGCCAACACCGTTGGTTTTAAACAATCGCGCGCAGAGTTTGCCGATGTTTATGCCAACTCACTCACAGGCGGCGGTGCATCGCAAATCGGTATTGGTACTAAGCTTGCCAACGTATCACAACAATACACTCAAGGTAATATTACCAGCACAAGTAATACCTTAGATATTGCCATCAACGGTGGTGGTTTTTTCCGCATGAGTAATAATGGTGCGGTGACCTATTCACGTAATGGTCAATTTCAAATGGATAAATTCGGTTACATTGTAGATGCCGAAAATAAACGTTTGACGGGTTATACGGCAGATGCCAATGGGGTACTTTCAACTGGCGCGCCATCTGAAATCAACATCAACACTGCGGATTTGCAACCTTCTGCGAGTACAGAATATAAAGGTGTGGTGAATCTGGATTCAAGAAAAACTGCCCTTCCGGCTGCTGGTTTTGATCCGTCTGACCCAACAACCTATCATAATTCAACCGCTGTGACGGTGTTTGACAGCTTAGGCAACGAGCATACCGTGCAGAACTTTTTTGTTAAAACTGCGCCTGGCACATGGAGCGTATTTACAACCGCTGACGGCATTTCAACACCAGCGCTGCCAGCCTCAACCGCGACCATGACATTTTCTGGCACAGGAGTTGCGCCGACCATCGTGCCTGCAACCCCTACTGTTAACTTTGCACCCACTACAGGGGCCAATGCAGTCGCATTAACCATGGACTTCGCAGGTAGCACGCAATTTGGCTCTAACTTCAGCATCAATAGTCTGTCACAAGACGGCTTTACTTCAGGCCGATTAGCCAGCTTTAATACGGGTAAAGATGGCACCATTGTGGGCCGATACACTAATGGCCAATCAAAAACATTGGGGCAAGTAGTGCTGGCTAATTTTGTCAATCCAAATGGCTTGCAATCATTGGGGGGCAACGCTTGGGTTGAAAGTGCAGATTCTGGCGTCCCTCTAATTGGCACACCTAATACTGGCTCTATGGGTGTGTTGCAATCGTCTGCGGTTGAAGATTCCAACGTTGACTTGACGGCTGAGTTAGTCAACATGATTACCGCACAACGTGTGTACCAAGCCAATGCACAAACCATTAAAACACAAGACCAAGTGCTGCAAACACTGGTGAATTTACGCTAATTTAAGCAACATTGACTGAATGCACTTACTTAATAGCAATTTAGCTTAATAGCATGTTAGGAGAGCCTAGATGGACCGCATGATTTATACCGCGATGACTGGCGCAAAACATATACTTGAGCAGCAAGCCACAACTGCACATAACCTTGCAAACGTCACTTCTACCGGCTTTAAGGCACAGGTAGATTC
>JAKQTB010000218.1 GCA_029569495.1 Pseudomonadota bacterium
CAAGCAAGTCAAAATTGAAATGCAAGATGGTTTTAACGGCATTAAAGCTTGCCTGCCGCCACCGCCACGTCGTGCAGTGATTTTGATAGATCCGCCATATGAAAATAAACAAGATTACCAGCATGTGGTTGATGCGATTAAAGACAGCCTGAAACGCTTTGCAACTGGCACTTATATCATCTGGTACCCCATTTTACAGCGCCCAGAGCCAGATGAAATGATAGAACAGTTGCATCGCCTCAATCTTCCCAATTGGCTGCATGCGGCCATGACGATACAAGCACCAGCCGCTGAAGGTTTTGGCATGCATGGCAGTGGCTTATTCATCATTAATCCACCTTGGTCGCTGCCTAAAGTGCTGACTGAGACCATGCCAATACTCACCAATTTACTTGCTTTAGATGCAAGTGCAGACTTTTTTGTGGATAGCAAAATAGCCTGATTTATAAGATAGCCAATCACTTAAATAACATCCGCCACACATCAGTTTTTTCATTAAAGTCCAACATTGAAACAGTGTCATTTATTGACATTTTTGTTGAGATTTTGGCAACCATCAGTACAAAAAAAGTTAAAAAATCAACACCAACTTTCTAACACAATGAAATACAAGGGAATTTATAAAAAACCACATTAGGCACACATATTGCTTTTAATAAATCAAATTGATGGTGCGGACACGCACTTTAAAGCAACTTTTTACTGAAAGAGCAAAATGCCTTTTGACCCAAATGACGAAAATGCACTGCTGAACCCACAGCAAACCATAGTAATTATCGACGACGAATTTACAACCAGAACCATTCTGCGAGAAACCGTGCTGGGCATTTGCGATTCTATCGTGGTTGAATCCTTTTCCAACCCAGTCTCTGCCCTAGAATGGCTTTCAGTGAATGAACCAGACCTGATTTTGCTCGATTATAAAATGAAAGAAATGTCTGGCTACGAGTTACTCTGTGCGCTAAAAGGGATTGTACATTTAGAAGATGTTCCAGTAGTGGTTGTGACGGCTGAAACCAATAAAGACATTCGTTACCAGATGTTGGGCCACGGTGCCACAGACTTTATCAATAAACCGATTGACCATCACGAATGCTTGATTCGTTGCCGTAACTTACTCATGCTTCGAAGCCATCAAAAAGCCACGCGCAATCGCGCCAAAACATTGGAAGACTCTGTTAAAGAAGCCACGAAAAATATCCTAGCACGTGAGCATGAAACGCTGTTACGTTTGGCTAAGGCGGGAGAGTTCAGAGATTCTGAAACCGGCAACCACGTGATTCGTATGGCAAAATATTCACGCTTTATTGCCGAAGCCTTAGGGTTGGATAAAGAACGCTGTGCGCTGATTGAAGTGTCCGCGCCGATGCACGACATCGGCAAAATCGGTATTTCTGATGACATTTTACTCAAACCCGGCAAACTCACCGATGTTGAATTCACCTCCATGAAACAGCACACTAGTATTGGCCATGAAATTTTAAAAGACAGCCCTTCTAAATTCTTGGCATTAGGTGCAGAAATTGCGCTGGGCCATCACGAAAAATTTGACGGCACGGGTTACCCAAGCGGCTTAAAAGGCAAAGAAATTCCCCTAGAAGCACGCATTGTAGCCGTGGCCGATGTATTTGACGCCCTCACCTCTGAGCGTCCCTACAAAAAAGCCTGGACCAACCAAGCCGCTATCGACTATATCACTGAACAAAGTGGCAAACATTTTGACCCCGAATGTGTGACTGCTTTTATAGCGCAGATGGGCAAAGTGATTTTTGTGCAAAAACAATTTAACGATCCCGTTGAGCAAATACCGCTGGGGCTAAAAAAAGTAGGAGGTTAGCCCTGTAAAAACACAGCAAAAAGTCATTAAAAACCACCCCGTTTTCACCCGATAA
>JAKQTB010000238.1 GCA_029569495.1 Pseudomonadota bacterium
CCTGAGTTATCGCCCGTAAATGGGTGGTCCATACTCACACTGCGGTCTATCACCATCACAGTTTGCGCGCCTTTGCCGGTACGTTGCACTTTTTCATCGTGCCCACGCGGGTTGGCTAGCGCCATCACAAGGCTAGCCAGTAGCAAAGCAGTAATCACTTTAATGAGCAAATTAAGTCTATCTGAAAGCTTGTCCTCAGGTAGCATTTCCAGCCAAGTATAGACTTTGCCTTGATGCCCTTTCAACCAAAACGGTAGTAGCGCGATGGGCAATAACAAGAATGCCCAGGGAGATAAAAATGTCATTAAACGCCTCGCTCACAATCACGCAATTGCTTGCTGAGCTGCACCAAGTCTGCAATGACTTTTTGGCTATCACGCGGCTCTACTGCATATAAAGATTGGTTAGAGGCATCAAAAAACTGTGCAATTTCGGCTTTCATTTTTTTGAAACTCGTGCGTTTAGCCACAAATGGTTCAATATCACGCGCAAACATATTGGCGCCAAAATGCTGATTGAACGCTTGGTGGATATACACCAAGGCTTGCTTTTCTTCTACCGCAGTTTTTGCGCCGCTTGATTTCGCTAAACGTTTTAATTGCCGATGCGCTTTAGCAAATGCGCCGCCCATAAACGGTAACCAGTTGCCATCCGCATTTAAGTACAATAAAGCGAGCAAGCTGGCGGCAAGCATACTTGCAAATAGCACAAGCCGTGTATTATGCGCACTGACATCTACCAAAGGCGGTGCGGCTTCTGGCTGTATATTATTTTGCGCGGTTTCTATACCGCCCCCGACAATAGGTGAGAACCAAAAATTCCAAGCCGGCACTTCTAACACCTCCGCTTTTGCGCCACCTGAAAGGCTTATCTTTTCTGTGGGTAGTTGCATCACCGTTGGCTTGTTTGGGCTGACAAATGGTTGGTAGCTCAGACTCACGGTATAACGCGTCAGGTCTTTTTGCTGGTCAGTTTGCACTTGTATTTCTACCAGCTCCACGCCGTTATTTTTACTGCCTTTTTTTGGCAATGCACCTTCTGAAATTTTAAGCGGCGCAGGAACATCTAACACCAACTCGCGACTCAGCTTATCGCCAATCTGCACGCCATAAGTTTGGGCAGGGTTGGTCAGCGAAACGATTTTTGCGGCTTTTGCCTCATCGGCTGCATGCAATACAAGGCTGGTTGACCATAAGCCTGCCAGCAACACCATTGCGCCTAGTTTTGAAGTTGATTTAATCATTGTGTTAATACCCATGTTATAGGCTCATATTATGTTCAAAATAATGCGTCACGGTTTCAGGCTTGTAGTCAGCGTGCATAAATAGCGCGGGCGAATCAAACTTTAAAAACAACGCCTCTAGTGCATGTCTGCGTTCATTAAATGCGGTGATAAATTTTGCTCTGACTTCATACCGAAAAAACAAGGTTTTATTCAGGCCAGTTTCAGGGTCTATCATGGTGCCAAAGCCAAATTTAGGTAGCTTTTTGTACTCTTCGTCATCCCACAACACCACCGGAATCACCTGATGTGCTGACATGGCGGTGAGCGTTTGCTCAATCACACTGAGTGGCATGTGAAAATCAGAAATCCAAAACACTAGTCCGCGACTTTGCCCTAAAAAGTTAGGCACATCGGTAATGCCTTCTGCACCCACACGCATTTTTTCATAATCGTGCAACTGCGCGATGGCTTCTTTTGATTGATGCAAATTGCGGCTTAAGGGTAAGGTGAAGTCTTCCAGCACATGATCGTTGTAACCAATAAAGCTAAAGACATCGCCCGCTTGGTAAGCCGAGTTCGCTACCGCAGTGGCAATTTCAATGGCTTTATCCAACTTGCGTTGCTTGCCTTTAAACTGCATAGAGCTAGACAAATCGCACACGGCGTAAATGGGCGTGGTGCTCTCTTGGTTAAATTGCCGCACCTGCACTTGTTCAAACGGGTCACGCATGGTTTGGCGAATATCCATGCGCCTTGCATCGGGGTAATCTACAAAATTCACATTACCGCGATAATCCAAGCCCATGCCGCGCTGGGTGCCGCGATGGTCACCCAATTGCAAGCTTGATGACTTCCAAGAAACAATATACTCAAAAGGTTTGGCGTACGAGACATCCGCCGCGTTGCGTATCGCTAAGCTCATTTGGACTTAAGCCGCTTTGCTAAAGGTGGGGCTTGGTACCGCCACTGTACTCATAATATTCGCAGTCAGCTCACGTGCAAGCGCGGTTCTGCGGTTTTCATACATGCTATTGAATACCAAACGATGAGAAATGACTTCATGAAACACCGCATGAATATCTTCAGGGAACATGCTGTCACGATTATTCAGCCACGCATTCACACGCGCCGCTTTCATTAACATGCCCATACCGCGTGGACTCGCACCTGTTTGCACAACACGGGTTACATCAACGCTTTCCATTTTTACGCCAAATTTCTCAGGGTGCTGTGTGGCATCCCATAAATCTAGCGCATATTCTTCTAGCACATCGCTGGATTTAATATGGTTTTGCAATTGCTCTGAAAACGCATTCAATTGGTCAAAATGTAGAATGCCGCTTTCCACTTGCTGGGTCAGTTTTTCTGCATTTTGAAACTTGGTATTAAATACCAGCGATTTTTTCATATCGCGGTCGGTTGGAATTTCAATTGGAATTTCCATCATAAAACGGTCACGCGCAGCAGACGGGATTTCAAACGTTTCGTTTTTCTCTACTTGGTTACGGTCAGCAAACACAATCATGTGTGGCAAGCGATATTCTTTTTTAAACGCACTCACATGGCGCTCTGCCATCACACGCAACATTAAAGCATGCACTTGCGGACGGGCACGGTTGATTTCGTTAAAGAAAAATACCGATAGATTTTCACCTGCGCGCAATAATGGACCTTCATCAATTTTTGGCCGACCATCATCACCCAAATAAGTGTGATAGATTAAATCATTTGGCATTAAATCCACGGTGCCTTCAATACGCTCGTAAGCGCCACCAATGCCTCGCGCAATCGATTGCAATAATGTCGTTTTACCCACACCCACGCCGCCATCAAGCAACACATGCCCGCGTGCAAAAATAGCCGTATTCATCAAGCGAACCGCTTTAGCTTGCCCGACAATGACTTTATTCACTTCATCTTCAAGTTTTAATGCGTGTGCGCGTACGTCGGTGAGTTGAGCGTCTAATGGTGGTGACATAAAATTCCTTTGTTGATCATTAACCGTTTTAAGGGTGGATTTAAGGGGTTGTGTGGGCGACATTGCCTATATTTGGCGAATGACTTGCTGTCTATAACAAAACGTTACGATAATGTAACTGAATGTAACCGCCACACAATCATCCAGATTGCGTTTTCTTGGTGGTCCAGAGATAGTTATTTATTGAGGCAGGTTACATAGTCCAGAATTATATTTGGCAGTTATTTTTTAAACTCAGTTGATAGAACATCCACAATGTTGATTGGCTTATAAATAGGCTCTCGTACTAGCAACCTCACACCATCGTGACTGCTTTCAAGAATGCGTCGCTCATCTGTTGCCAAATAAAATTCAAAAGTATAGCCATCTTCAGCGTGAAAGTTATTTAAAACATCTTGAACTACCTCGTCAGCCCACGGGCAATCCGTTTCTATTCGACACCATAGATGCTTATTTTTCCAAACATTGATAAAAAACTGTCTAGCCATTAATACTCTCAGGCGTTTTTATACGACCCGACCAATCTTCCACACAATTACTGAACAATCGATTTTCAATTAACTTACGATTTGTAGGCACTAATGGCAAATTAAGTGCGTCATTTAGCGAATCAACGTCTAGGGTATTTTGATATAACAAAATTAAAAACCGCCGTAATGACCAATTAGGATGTGGTCTAGCCACTAATTTTATGGCATCGCCAACCATCAGAATGCCTGGATTCAGCACACGACAATAAAAGCCTGTTCGTAAGCTTTGTTGTACAAGCAAAGCCATGTCTTGCACTCCAAACCGATGATTAAGTTTCCAGCAAGGCTGTCTAGTTTGGGAAATTTCTAATAAAACAGTGCCAATGCGTAGTTGATCTCCCAAACACACATCATCTTCGGTCATGCCCACTGTACTGAGGTTTTCGCCAAATGCGCCTGAGGTATCAAGCAAAGGCATTGCACCTAATTGTCTTCGCCAAAAATGATAGTGTTCATAAGAATAAAAATTCACGGCTTTATCTATGCCGCCATGAAAACGTCGGTCGCCTTGTTCATCACCTTCTAAACCTTCCGCACTCACTTTAATTGTGCCTGAAACTGATTTTTTATCAATCGCACTAAAAATATCAGGTTTAGCGTATGGAGCAGCGCGGCCTGTTAGTACGGCTTTAACAACACCAATGACTTTCATTTAACTACCTCGTAAAAAAACCCCTTCTCTAAATATTGAGAAGGGGGCCCTTAGTTTCAAATTCCTTTGGAGTAAAATTTGAAATAGAACTGTTGACGTCAGTCTTTATTAAGTCATCGGCTGACTAGATCGCTATTTATTACAAACTAAATACTGTTAATGCACCGCCGCCAGGAGCCGCGTTGTATTTAACGAGTTCAGCATAACCACCAGCAGCCCCAAGCGCGTCTGTTGGTGTGGTTAAGCCAAGGTTCATCGCAACGCCAGCCCAGCCACCAATGCCTGATAACACGCCAACGTATTGTTTGCCTTTATTGCCGTAAGTGAATGCATTACCAATCACGCCAGAACCCACTTGGAATTTCCAAAGCTCTTTACCTGAGTTTGCATCTAGCGCTTTAAACCAACGATCTAAAGTTCCGTAGAACACTAAGTTTGAAGCGGTTGTTAGCGCACCACCCCAAGCAGAGAATTTCTCTTTGTTGTACCATACTTTTTTGTTGGTCATTGGGTCATAAGCAGCAAAGCCACCCATCACACCGTCAG
>JAKQTB010000059.1 GCA_029569495.1 Pseudomonadota bacterium
GCTGGTTTGATTTGTTTCATCTAGTACGCTGGGGCTCCAGTTAGAGCCACCTAAAATACCAGGATACAGCACAGTACCTTCGCGCGTTGCTTTAGCAAATAAGTTGTTTTGCGGCACAAATGCCTCTGACTTTTTCAGCAACTTTCCTGTTGCGCGGTCATTAATGAAATACCAGCCGGTTTTACTGGCTTGTCCCACTGCTGCAACTGACTTGCCTGCAACCTGAAAATTAAACAATACAGGCGGGCTGGCTAAGTCATAACCCCAAACATCATGCGGCACTTGCTGGTAATACCATTTAAGCTTACCTGTTTCAGTATCGAGTGCCACAAGCGATACAGTGTAAAGATTATCACCCGGCCTAGAGATGTCATTCATCTGCGGAGATGGATTACCTGTGCCAAAAAACAATGTGTTGGTTTGCGTGTCAATTGCCGGCGTACTCCATGCTGAACCGCCACCGTAACGCCATGCATCCTGATTGTTCTGCATATTGGCTTTTTCACTTGGTATGTCGCGGTTAAGCGAAATGCCATCTGACGTTGTTTCAGCAAACTCACCTTCCCATCCTTGTGAAGGAATTGTTTCAAATTGCCAGATGCGCTTACCTGTAAGCGCATCGTAAGCGGCTAAAAAGCCTGGGCGACCATATCGGCCATCTACGCCTACTACTGCACCTAGCGGGGCATCTTGCGTAGGTGTATCTAAGTGCAGGCCATAGCCAACGCCTGTCACGCCAATAATCACTTTACCTTTATATACGACTGGCGCCATGTTAATGCCAATGCCCGTGCCACCATAAATATCTTTTTTGCTTTTTGCATCTAAATGGCTCAATGAACTGGCATTTTCGGTAAGTGCAGTATCATCTGCTACATCGATATCCCAAAGTTTTTGGCCATTTTTGGCATCTAGCGCGATGAGTCTAGCGTCCACAGTACCAATGTAGACTTTACCATCATTGACAGCAACGCCGCGATTCGCTGGACCGCAGCACATTTTCCATTGCGCTCTGCGCTCATGTTGGTAACGCCAAAGCGTTTGACCAGTTTTTGCATCTAGTGCAACTACATGGTTATAGGGAAGCGCAACATACATAATACCTCCAACCACAATTGGGGTTGCCTGAAAGCTCGCAGAAACGCCACTTTTGAAATGCCAAGCAAGGGTTAGATTTTTCACATTTTGCGGGTTAATTTGCGTTAGCGGTGAAAAGCGTTGGTTCGTGTAATCACGTCCGTAGCTTGGCCAATCTTGTTCTTTGGCTACATTTTGTTGATTTGATACGCTCACACACGCGGTAATAGACAAACTCACCGTTAACACCATGAAAGCTTTATAAAACTGTTTGCGCATTGATTGAATGTGATGAGTTGACATGCTGAACTTTCAATAAAGGAATTTTTTTAGTGTGTAAAAGTATACAGATGTGTATACCTTTTGCAAGGTTAGTAAATTAGTTGACCAGTATCTAATAAATTCTCAATGACTAAAAACTTCATATCAATCATGACGTGATATTCTGTCAGCCTTTACTTCTGAAAAAAAATTCACGATGACCACGCACAACACCCCAAATGATTCTAACCCACACGAAACTTTTATCCCCAGCAAAGACCGTTCGCTCGAGTCTTCAATTCTTACTTTGCAAGGCAAACTTGAGGCGCTTGGTATTGAGGTAGAGGAAAATTCTTGGTTAAATGAGATTGAAGGCATTTGGTCTGTGCATGTGATTGATAGGGATTGCCCGCGCATTTTTACCAACGGTAAAGGCGCATCACAATTGGCCGCACGTGCAAGCGCATTGGGCGAATATTTTGAGCGTTTAAGCACCAATTACTTTTGGACGCATTTTTACTTAGGTAAAACTGTTGCAAACAATGATTTTGTGCATTATCCGAACGAACAATGGATAAAACTAGATGGCGACCGCTGGCCAACAGCGTTACTAACACCCGAGTTGCAGCAATTTTATAACCCCGAAGGCACAACGCTTGCCAGCCAACTGATTGATTTAAACTCAGGCAATGCAGCGCGTGGCATTTGCGCAATCCCTTACAAACGGCTGCGTGACGATAAAACCGTGTTGTTTCCAGTGAATTTAATTGGCAACTTATATGTGAGCAATGGCATGAGTGCTGGCAACACGCTCATGGAAGCCCGCACGCAGGCATTGGCCGAGATTTTTGAGCGCGACATTAAATACAAGATTATCCGTGAAGGCATCTGTTTACCTGATGTGCCTGAAAGCGTAATTAACCGCTACCCGCGTATTGCGGCGGGCATTAAGGGTTTGCGCGCGGCAGGTTATGGCATTTTAATTAAAGACGCCTCACTGGGTGGAAAATATCCGGTGATGAATGTTACTTTACTACACCCTGACGACCAAGGCTGCTTCGCGAGCTTTGGCGCGCATCCGCGCTTTGAAGTGGCGCTAGAACGCACACTCACCGAACTATTGCAAGGCCGTGCCATTGATGGTTTAACCGGCTTTGCAGCCCCCGGCTTTGATATGGAAGAAATCGCTGACTCGCAAAACTTGGAAATTCATTTTGTGGATTCAAGCGGCGTGATGAGTTGGGATTTTCTGCGCGATACGCCAGACTTTGCATTTACAGACTGGAATTTCAGTTCAACGACCCAAGAAGATTATGACTGGTGCGTGAATACGATTCATGCCAGTGGCCACGACATGTATATTGCCGACTTCACACATTTGGGTGTATATGCTTGCCGTATTTTTGTGCCGGGCATGAGTGAGATTTACCCGGTAGAAGAATTAGAATGGGAAAACAATACCGTAGGTAACCTGGTGCGCCCTTTTGCATTAAAGCTACAAGATTTGAATCCTGCTGAATCGAATGCGTTGCTAGAAACCTTGCTGGATTTAGACTTGGCAGAAGAGTTACCCGTGACCACGCTGATTGGCTTATGTGCTGACCCAAACACCACTTGGGCTGATTTACGTGTGGGCGAACTTAAAACACTTGCCGCATTAGCAAGTGGACGCATTGAAGAAACATTAGACGGCTGTGCCTGGTTAGCGCAATTTAACGAAATTACGCCATTACGTGCGAGCGTTTACCGCTGTGTTGCCAATATCTTGCAATTAGACGCTGAGCTTAGCGGCAACGCACATTATGAAAAAAATCTGCAACTGATGTATGGCAAAGATATGTTACAACAGGCGCAGCAACTTATCCAACAAAAAGCGCAATATTTTGGCCTGAATAATTTAGGTGACAATATGGAAGGCAGCCTCATGCATCAAAAACTATTAGCCGCCTACGAAAAGCTTCGTTTGCATAAAATTGCAGCTTACAACTTATCTTAAAAGCATATGAAAATACCAAACCGATTACAACCGCTCGTTGAAGATGGGCTGATTGACGATGTGACGCGTCAGTTAATGAGCGGCAAAGAAGCCACGGTGTATGTGGTTGTGTGCGGTGATGAAGTGCGCTGTGCCAAGGTTTACAAAGAGGCGGATAAACGCAGCTTTAGACAAAGCGTAGATTACACCGAGGGCCGCAAGGTTAAAAATAGCCGTCAAGCCCGCGCCATGCAAAAAGGTAGCAAGTACGGGCGCGCATCACAAGAAGCCGCTTGGCAAAGTGCCGAAGTAGACGCTTTGTACCGGCTAGCCAACGCTGGGGTGCGCGTGCCCACGCCTTACAATTTTTACGAAGGCGTATTGTTGATGGAATTAGTCACAGGAGACGACGGCAATGCGGCACCGCGTCTAAATGATGTGCAATTGAGCCATGAAACCGCGCTTGAATATCATGCTTTTTTAATTCAGCAAGTCGTGCGTATGCTATGCGCGGGCATTGTGCATGGCGATTTATCTGAATTTAATATTCTAGTAGGCAGTAATGGCCCGGTCATTATTGATTTACCCCAAGCGGTAGACGCCGCAGGCAATAACCACGCCAAAGAAATGCTTTTGCGCGACGTGAATAACCTAGCCACTTACTTTGGACAATTTGCGCCAGCACTCAAAACCAGCCAATATGGCAAAGAAATTTGGTCATTATATGAACGCGGCGACTTGAAAACTGACACACCGCTGACTGGCAAATTTACCACGCAAGAAAAAGCCGTAGATATGCGAGGCGTTATGCGTGAAATTGAAAATGCAAAATTTCAAGAAGCAATTCGCTTGGCCAGATTAAATGAAGCAAAAAAAGACGCTGAACCATAAAAAATCTAGCTGACTTCTACCGTTTATTTTCATACTAAAAACAACAAATATTAAGCATAATTTCGCTCGAGAAAAAATTTATGCTCTGAGAGCCTTATAAATAAAGGCCTCCAGAGCATCGAAAAAGGTTGTGATTAAAAACAGGTTAAAAATGCCTTATTTTATAGCAAACAAAATCCGCAAAAAAACTGTCACTATCATCACTTATAAAACTGCAACAGGTTACGATAAGCGCGTTAAAATAAGCAAAAAATTGCGCGTATTCAACAAAATATGACTCACTATTCCCCTGCAAAACTTGAGTGGCGAGACGGCCAACCATATGCCAGCACTTTTCAAGATGTGTATTTTTCAAGCGATAATGGCTTACTTGAAACCGACTACGTATTCTTGCAAGGCAATGCATTGCAAAGCCGCTGGCAAACACTTAATACACCGCACTTTACAATTGCAGAAACAGGTTTTGGTACGGGGCTAAACTTTCTCAGCGCAATTAAATTATGGCTAGAAGTTGCACCTGCAACAGCAATGTTGCATTACATCAGCACTGAAAAGCACCCATTAAGCTTACAAGACCTAACCTCAGCACTTGCACTTTGGCCGACGTTAGCTGAATTTAGCGACCATTTACTGGAAAATTATGAGAAATTATTACAAGGTAATCAGGCGCTAGACCTTTTTCAAAACCGCGTGTGTTTAAGTTTGCTAGTGGGTGATGCAACCACACAATTACGCCAAATTCATGGTGCTGTCGATGCTTGGTTTTTAGATGGCTTCTCCCCTGCTAAAAATCCTGATATGTGGCAAACCGAACTTTTTCAGCAAATAGTCAGGCTGTCCGCCGTCGGCAGTACGTTTGCCACTTTCACCAGCGCTGGCCATGTGCGACGCAATCTTGCTGCAGCAGGTTTTAACACCCAAAAGCGTGCCGGCTTTGGAAAAAAACGGGAAATGCTGCAAGGAATATTGATGAGCAAAGCCGATGCGCGTTAAAACCGCCATTGTGATTGGTGGGGGCATTGCAGGCTGCAGCACGGCATACGCGCTGGCGCAGCGCGGCATCAAGGTCAGACTTGTTGAGCAACACGAAAACTTAGGCTCGGGAGCTTCAGGTAATCCATGTGCGATGCTCTACCCTCGCGTGAGTGGCAATGACGCACTTAGCAGTTTTGCATTAGCGTCATTTTTATATAGCCTCGACTTTTATCAATCATTGCAATTGCCCGCCACGGCATTCAATACTTGCGGCATGCTGCAAACAGGTTACAACAGCAGAGAACTGGCACGGATTACCAAAGTAGCCGCCTTTTTGAGCGCAAATCCTTCATTAAAGGTTGCATCAAAACTTGTTAACCCAATTGAAGCGAGCCAAATCGCGGGTGTCAGCATTGACCACGCAGCCCTGTATTTTCCACAGACGGGCTGGGTAAATCCCAGCGTTTTGCTGGCACGATTAACGCAACACCAACATATTTCTATAATGACTTCTTGCAAAATAGCACTTATAAAAAATACTGGCGCGCTATGGCAGGTCATAGATATACAACAAAAAACGCTTGCAGCTGATATCGTAGTAATTGCCAACGCCAACAATGCCATGCATTTACTGCAAAGCCAACACATCAGCACCCAGCCAGTGCGCGGACAAGTCACATTGCTTGCAGCTTGTGCTGATAGCCGTGCGCTTAACACTATTTTATGTAGCGATGGCTATTTTAGCCCTGCCATGGATGGCGTACATAGCTTAGGCGCTACGTTTGATGCCGGGCAATCCGATTTGTCGATTAGGGAAGCAGACCATCAAAAAAACTTAAGCGCGTTGAACACGCTATCATCGGCATTGTGCCAAGATTTAGCATCGCGCATTCAATCAGGCCGCGCGAGTTTACGTTGTGTCAGCACCGATTATTTTCCAATAGTAGGAAAGTTAATTGATGCCGATTTATTGAGGCAAAGTCCACCTCACCCTAATGAGGATATCAACAGTTTACCTTGGCTGGATGGCCTCTACATCAACACTGGGCATGGCAGTAAAGGCTTTACAAGCGCGCCATGGTGCGCAGAATTACTCGCGCAAAGAATATGCGGAGAAACGTCATCCAATGATAATGCGTTACTGGGTGCTATGAATCCGAATAGGTTTTTACTCAAACGACTTGGCCTGAAACGCTTAGCCAAAATGGCCTAGCACGCGCTAAAACACTTACAATAAGCACTATGCAAACTTCTACACAAGAAACCGCGCTTAAGCATTACCAGCAAATATTATTGCGTAATCCCAAAGACATCGACGCACAAATTCATTGCGGCAACCTTTGTATAGAATTGGGTCGTTATGAAGAAGCTGCGGGCTATTTTCGACGATTGTTGCGAATTTTTAAAACCAACCAAGATGTGCGCGATGCCCTATGTTTTGCGTTACAAGCATTAGGTAACGAAGCGCATACAAAACACCGTTTTACGATGGCAGAAGCCTGCTTTCAAGAAGCGCTTCAATATCAACCTAAAAATGCTGTGTACTGGTACAACCTAGGCAACGCGCAACGTGAACTAGGCCGCCCTAAAGAGGCGTTAAAAAGCTTTCAAGAATCGGCAAAAGTTAACCCCGATGACGCAGACACGCTCAACAATTTAGGTAATATGTATCGCGAGCTTGGCCAGCTTGATCAGGCGATTTTGAGCTATAAGCAAGCCTTAGAAATCAATCCGGATTTGCATCATGCGCTGGCGCATTTGGTACATCAACAACAACACATCTGTGATTGGCAAGACCTTGAGCACAATATCAATAACGTGCGCCAAATAGTCAAAAGCATCCCCAGCGCACGAATTTCGCCCTTTGCATTTTTATCGATGCCTGGCACGACGGCAGAAGAACAAAAGACATGTGCAAATCATTGGGTGCAAAATCAGTTTGCTAATTTGATAGCACTTGGTGAGGAACTTAATTTTAAACATCAAACTTCGCATGGCGATAAGCATCAAAAAATAAAAATTGGTTACCTTTCTGCCGATTTTAGATTGCACCCACTTGCTTTTCTCATTACAGAACTCATTGAACTGCATGATAGAACCCAATTTGAAGTGTTTGCTTTTTCATTTGGGTTGGACGATAAATCAAGCGCCAGAATCAGGTTAGAGAAAGCCTTTGATGCGTTTCACGATATTCGATTTTTAACAGACATTGAAGCTGCTAACAAAATTAACGCCTGCGGCATTGACATTTTAGTTGACTTAACTGGCTTTACCCAAACCAGCCGCAGTGGCATTGCAGCGCTCAAGCCTGCGCCAATCAATGTTAATTGGCTTGGCTTTCCCGGCACGATGGGGGCAGTCGATCAACGTTCAAATGCAAACAACCCATTGCTACAACAACCGCTGTTTGATTACATCATGACAGATGATTACATCACACCACCTGCATCAGCCGTGCATTATGCAGAGACTCTGATGCCATTGCCAAACTGCTATCAGCCCAATAACCACCAACGGCCAATCGGCAAAAAACCGACGCGAGAATCTTGCGCATTGTCTGAAGGCGCCTTCGTCTTTTGTTGCTTTAATCAAACCTTTAAAATCACGCCGGCAATATTCGCCGTTTGGATGCGCCTTCTAAAAGCAAGGCCTAACAGTGAGCTTTGGTTACTAGAATGTAACGTTTGGGCTAAACAAAATTTGATTATTGAGGCGGCTAAACACGGCATTACGTCACACAGAATCATATTTGCACCACGCGTTAGTATTGCCGACCATCTAGCTCGGCATGTATATGCAGATTTATTTTTAGATACCCTACCCTACAACGCACATACCACTTGCAGCGACGCCTTGTGGATGGGCGTCCCTGTTTTAACTTGTAGCGGTAACACGTTTGCCTCACGCGTGGCTGGTAGCCTACTTAACGCTTGCAATCTACCTGAACTTATTACGGAAAACCTTGCTGCATATGAACAAAAAGCGTTAGAACTTGCTAATGATCACGCGGCATTAGCGAGCATCAAACAGAAGTTATCTTCTAACAACTCCACCGTAGCCTTGTTTAATACGTCGCTTTTTACCCGTAATCTTGAAAATGCTTTTATCACCATGTACAACGCTAAGCTAAAATAATGCATATTGTGATAATTTAAGAAAAATAATGAGAAACCTAATGTAAACTAATGATAACAATAGCGAATTGTGTTATTTTTATGCTAAAGTTAGCCCTGTATCATTGATCGTTTATTAGACTCAAGTCGCACTTAGGAATGCACCATGGCAGCAATCGACATTAGCCCCATCTTAAAATTTATGTTAGAAAAAAATGGCTCTGATCTGTTTTTCAGCACCGGGGCAGCCATTCATATTAAAGTTGAAGGCGATACGCTGCCTATCAACGCACAAATTATGTCGCAGGGCATGGTTAAAGAAATCGCCTACTCGATTATGACACCCGCGCAAATCAGCGAGTTTGAAAATACGCTGGAGTGTAACTTTGCCATTGGGCAGCGCGATCTTGGTCGCTTTCGGGTGAATGTCTTTAAACAACGCGGTGAATTAGGCATGGTAGTTCGTCATATTAAAACTGAGATCCCAACTATTGAAAGCTTAGGGCTGCCACCAATTTTAAGTAAACTCATAATGCGCAAACGTGGCCTGATTCTTGTGGTTGGCGCTACGGGCTCAGGTAAAACTACTTCGCTTGCTTCCATGATTGATTATCGAAATGCCAACGCGACCGGGCATATTGTCACCGTTGAAGACCCTATTGAATTTATGTATTCTCATAAAAAGTCAGTGGTAGACCAGCGCGAGGTAGGTATTGACACGCTTTCTTTTGAAAACGCGCTTAAAAATGCCATGCGCCAAGCGCCAGATGTAATTTTAATTGGTGAAATTCGCGACATGGAAGGCATGAAAAACGCCCTCGCCTACGCTGAAACAGGCCATTTATGTTTAGCCACATTACATGCCAATAACGCCAACCAGGCGCTTGAGCGTATTATTTCATTTTTTCCAGAACAAGACCGAAGTGGCTTGCTACTTGGCTTATCCATGAATTTAATTTCGATCGTTTCGCAACGTTTAATTTCAGGCATACAAAGCAAGCGCATACCCGCCGTTGAGGTAATGATTAACACTCCATACATTTCAGAACTCATTCAGAAACAAAAAATGAGCGAAATCAAAACCATGATGGCCGATAGCAACGATATTGGCATGATGACATTTGACCAGTCACTATTTAAATTATTTACCAACGGCCTGATTGATGAAGAAAACGCGCTAACAAATGCGGACTCACGCAATGACCTTTCGTTAAAAATCCGTTTTGCAGCAGAAGCTGGTCGGAGCATGCCAAGTTCTTTTGGGGAGTAATCCAAAACTAAGAAGTATTTGAATGTTGACTTGCAGCAAATATCGCGGCAAAAACAATCAAACCGCCACCAATCCATTCATTGATACTCATCTGCTCATTCGCCAAATAATACGATGCAACGGCAGCCACAACGAGTTCAAACAAAAATAGAATTGAAGCCCTTGTTGCAGCAATGCGTGTAACACCATACTGCACAAAAAGCGTTGCTGCCAACAACAATATTGCAATAACCCCCATCACAACCCAGTTTGTAACCGTGAATAGGTTTGGAGTTGTAAATTTACCATCTATATAAGGCATAGATAATGCCGCCACCAGCATTACCCCAACCCAAACTGAGAAAGACTTTGCGGCCAAAGACAAATGGCTCGATTTTCGAGTAATGACATTGGTCAGCGAAAAGCCAATACCAGAAGCCAATGCCAGCCATTCTGCATTGTTATTCGGTAATGGTAAACCACCTAGTTGAGGGTTATACAGCATCACAAACGCACCCAACAAAGAGATGCCAATCGCCACATAACCTGTAAAATGCGTTTTTTCTTTCAGCCAAAAATGTGCAAGCAATAATGTCCATATAGGCGACAAATAAAATAACAGCATCACACGCATAACTTCGCCATGAATGACGGCCAGCACGTAGCTTAGGTTTGTCCAGCCAGCGGCCAAACTCAACCATATAATGGTAATCGGCTGACTAAAAATACCTCGCCAATGTCTTAGGTAAAATATGCTGGCTAGAATAATGGCTAAAAAATAGGTGTAAAAACTAGCGGCACCCCCCGAAACACCAGCCTCAGCCATGATGCGATAAGGATACCAAATCACGCCCCAACAAAAAGCGCCAAATAACAAGCCGAAAATTGCAAAAAAGTTTTGTTGTTTATGATTGTTCAAGTCAATACCTAATTTATAATGCCGTCATGAATCCGAATCTTAATTTACTGCAGCCCTACCCATTTCAACGCTTACGAGATTTGTTTAAGGGAATCACGCCAAATCCAAAGTTGAAATCAATCAACTTGTCGATTGGCGAACCTAAGCATGCTACACCGAAGTTGATAGAAGATGCGCTCGTTAGCAATCTTGCTGGACTCGCAAGCTACCCGACAACCATCGGCGTGCCAGCGCTACGTGAAGCCATTTCACACTGGCTGGTACGCCGCTACAATATTCCAGCGCTTAATCCTGAATCTGCAATTCTACCTGTGAATGGCAGTCGTGAAGCCTTATTTGCTTTTGCGCAAGCCGTTATTGACCAGAATAAATCAAATCCAGTGGTCATTTCACCAAATCCGTTTTATCAAATTTACGAAGGGGCTACATTTTTAGCGGGAGCGACCCCTTATTTTTTAAATACACTGCCTGAAAATAATCATGCAATGGATTTTGCCAGCGTGCCAGAGGATATATTAAAACGTACACAACTCGTTTATGTATGTAGCCCTGGAAATCCATCTGGTAAAGTAATGAGCTTAGCTCAGTGGGAAACCATTTTCGCATTATCTGATCGCTATGGCTTTGTGATTGCCGCAGACGAATGCTATTCAGAAATTTATTTTGATGAAACTAATCCGCCACTTGGTGCATTGCAGGCCGCACATCTATTAGGTCGTGATTTTAAAAACTTGGTGATATTTAGCTCACTTTCAAAACGCTCAAATGTGCCGGGCATGCGTTCTGGCTTTGTGGCAGGCGATGAAAAAATCATTGAAAAATTTACCCTCTACCGCACGTATCATGGCTGCGCCATGAATCCAGTCGTTCAAGCAGCCTCAATAGCGGCATGGAGCGATGAGGCGCACGTGATTGAAAATCGTAAGCTATATGTGCAAAAATTTAGCACCGTCACGCCGATACTGCAAAACGTATTAGAAGTAGAAATGCCCGATGCTGCGTTCTACTTATGGGCTAAAGTAAAAGACAAAAGCATTTCGGACACCGATTTTGCCATTAAACTTTACCGTGATTTAAACATTACCGTGCTGCCTGGCAGCTTTTTGGCACGTGCAGCACACGGCACAAACCCAGGCGAAAACTTCATTCGCATGGCGTTGGTGGCAAGTGTTGAAGAGTGTGTTGAGGCCGCAAAACGTATGCAAAGCTTGATGTATGAGTAATTTTTAAATCGCGCATGTGTTTGACGAAATATTGCTATCGCGAATTAAAAATCGCTCCTACTTAACGCGCCAATCCATTAAAGTACTTAATTTAATATACTAAGTATTGTTTTTAACATATTGATTTATTTCATTAAAAACCAATTCATTTAATTGCGGATTTAAGCAGTCCATTTCAACCACATCATCCATACCGCGCAACCAAGTGAGCTGTCTTTTCGCCAATTGACGTGTGGCAAATATGCCTCTTTCACGCAATTCAGCTAAGTCATACTCACCAGCAAGATGCTCTAAAGCCTGCCTGTAGCCAACACAGCGCATCGAGGTTGATTCAGCAGTTAATGATGGATATTTCGCAATAAGGCACTTCACCTCATCGACAAAACCATCTTTGAGCATTTGCTCAAATCTGCTGGCAATGCGTTCATGCAGTACTTTACGATCGCTCGGCACTAAAGCAATTTTGAGTAAATTATAGGGTAATGCCTCGTTGGTTTGTTTTTCAAAAAGCGATGACATTGCCTCACCCGTTAGTTCAAAGACTTCTAAAGCCCGTTGAATGCGTTGCACATCGTTAGGCGCTAACCTTGCGGCAGTGATTGGATCAATCAAGGATAATTTTTCATGCATGGCAGGCCAGCCAATCAGAGCAGCCCTTGCATCAAGTTTGGCACGTATTGCAGGGTTAGCTTCTGGTAAGCCGCTTAAACCTTCTTGCAGAGCTTTAAAATAAAGCATAGTACCGCCAACTAGCAATGGGATTTTGCCTCGTTCAGTAATCTCTGCCATTAATCGCAAGGCATCTAATCTAAAATTAGCAGCTGAATAAACACTTGTAGGTGGAATTAAATCAATGAGATGGTGCGGGGCTTTCTCGAGCGTAGTAGCATCGGGCTTGGCAGTACCGATATTCATCTCTTTAAAAACAAGCGCAGAATCAACGCTAATAATTTCTACAGGTTGCCGCTTACAGAGTGCCACTGCCGCGCCCGTTTTTCCACTCGCGGTTGGGCCCATCAAAAAAATAGCAGGAGGATTAGCTGTAGTTTCCATGTTTAAAAGATGATTCGCGTATAAATTTAATGAATAAAAAGCATGTGGCTTTATTTTATCTTGCTAGGAGGCTTGTATAATAGTTTTTTTAAAGGATGAACCTTTATTTACCACATACCTTTTATCATTACACGGACTGAGATATGAATTTAGAAAAAGTTATTTTTGGTTTTTTCATCGTGTTGGCAATGACCCTTAATTTTGGATTTTTTTTAGGTGATATAGATAACCCGTCCCATCATCATGTATACGAGCTTTATGCCGCCATAGTAGTGAGCCTAATTGCGACCGTACTTAAGTTTGGTGACCGCACACACGTAGGCGCAATTTTACTCTCCACTAGCTTGGCGGCTGATTTACAACTCATCACCGCTGCCATTTTGTGGGCGAGCTTGCATGGCAAATACGATGAGCAAGCTTTAATGGTTTACATCGTATCACTATCAGGTGGTGCATTAATGGCCAATATTATTTCAGTAATATTGCTGATTGCAGAAACCATTAGTCAAAGACGCTAGATTTTATTTTTATGAAAAAAAATAAAATCCTACAAGTGCACAGATGAATAGCATCCTGTTTTTGATTTTGCGCCGTTTGCGCAGACCACTCATTTTAATTATTGTGAGTTTTGCTATTGCTGTATTGGGACTCACCCTTATGCCAGGGCTAGATGATAAAGGTCAACCATGGCACATGAGCGTTTTTCAGGCGCTTTATGTTATCAGCTACACCGCTACCACCATCGGTTTTGGTGAAATACCTTATCCATTTAGCCAGGCACAGCGTTTGTGGACTACATTTTCTATCTACTTCACCGTGATTCCTTGGTTTTATGCCATAGGTAAAATTATCACCTTATTGCAGGATAGCGCACTCAAGCAAGCCATCGCTTCTGAACGTTTTAGCCGAGCAGTTGCTTTGTTACAAGAGCCTTTTTATATTTTATGTAGCTATGGTCAGTCTGCAGCCTTATTGGCCAAAGCATTAGACCATATGAACATGCGCGTAGTGGTCATCGAGCGTTCGCAAAATCGCCTAGACGAATTAGAACTCACCGATAGCAAACAAGTGATTCCACATTTTTGCGGTGATGCAATGCTGCCCGACAATTTAACTCGTGCTGGCATCTTAAACCCACACTGCTGTGGCTTGGTTACACTCACAGATAATGATGAAGTAAATTTGGCGGTGGCAATTGCCGTAAAATTGTTGAACCCGAAGTTACCCGTGGTTGCGCGTGCAGATCGTGATGATATCGCCGCCAACATGGCCTCATTTGGCACTGACCATATCATTAACCCTTATACATTATTTGGCGATCAACTGGCTATGCGTGTACACGCGCTGGGTACTTATTTATTGCACGAATGGCTCACTGGCATCACGGGGGAAACCTTACTGCCCCCAGAACCGCCACCTAGAGGGCGCTGGATTGTCTGTGGTTATGGGCGCTTTGGTAAATCAGTTGTGGCTAATTTGGAACGCGAGCATATCACTACAACTATTATTGAGGCCAGACCTGAACTCACTGGCTGCAAGGATTGTATTGTGGGTAGCGGCACTGAGGCCAAAACCTTAAAAGAAGCTGGCATTGATAGTGCGGTAGGTATTGTTGCTGGTACAGATAACGACATCAATAATTTGTCGATTGTGATGACGGCTTTTGAGCTTAATCCCAACATTTTTTTAGTCATTCGTAAAAATAACAGTCAAAACGCAGCACTCTTTAAACAGTTTGATGCGCACATCACCATGCAGCCCACTTATATTATTGCGCACGAATGTTTAGCGCATTTAATTTCACCATTGCTGGCGCAATTTTTAACCTTGGTGCGTGATCAAAGTAACGAGTGGGCAAATCAACTGATTAGCCAACTGGTGTCAAAAGTGGGTGAAGAAGTGCCTGAGACTTGGGCAGTAAACATCAACCAGCAATCTGCGCCGGCGGTGGCCGAACTTATTCATCAACATATTGCCATTACATTGCAAACGTTATCACGGCAGCCTACTGACCGTGAGCAGGCCCTGGATATTGTGCCGCTGATGCTGTTGCGCAATCAAAAACCGATGCTGGTACCCGCCCTTGATACGCCACTTATGATTGGTGACCAAATTTTATTCTGCGGCCGCCCTGAAGCTAAAACTGCAGTCACAACCCTACTTGAACACGATAAGTCGCTCATTTATGTGGTGGATGGCAGCGAAACCCCCAACAGTTTGGTATTTCGCTGGCTACAAGCCAAAAAAATATAGTGTGAGTTCGGTTGTTGTTATGCAAAATCGTATTACTTGCCTCGCATAAACATTTTATCTAAATCAGATAGACTGACCTGAAACCAGGTTGGGCGACCATGATTACACTGCCCAGAGCGCTCTGTGGCTTCCATATCGCGTAGTAACGCATTCATTTCCGGAATGGTGAGACTACGGTTTGCTCTTACGGCAGCATGGCAGGCCATGGTGCCAAGCAACTCGTTTCGGCGCTCGGTGAGTGAACGGCTTGCACCAAATTCACGTAAATCACGCAGCACATCGCGTGCAAGCGTTACCGCATCCGCATGTTGCAACATCACAGGCACGCCTCGAACTGCCAGCGTGCTGGGTGAGAGTACTGCAATGTCAAACCCGAGTTTTTGCAGGCTATTTTCATGTTGCGCAAGGGTTTCTTGCACAATTGCAACCTCTAGCTTATCTGCATGAAAGCTCACTGGCAGCAGTAAAGGCTGCATTGCAACGGCTTGCATATCAAGTGCATTTTTGAGCTTTTCATACATAATGCGTTCATGCGCTGCGTGCATGTCGACAACCACTAGGCCAAGTGCATTTTGTGCTAACACGTAAACACCATGAATTTGTGCCACGGCAAATCCAAGTGGAAAATCTTGCGAAAAATCTTGTGAATCGGTGGTGTTTTCCTGCCGAGAGAAATTTGCATCGCTGGAAGCCTTATAAATAAAGGCTTCCGGGGCATCGGTTTGGGTTTGATGCATTTGATGGATATTTTCAGCGTTTGAATTACCGTATAAAGTTTGGTAAAAACTGTCAGATTCACGCGCGCTCAATGGTATTTTTGACTGATACGTTGGGTATGTTTGTTGTGTATTGCTTGGCTGATGTGGCGCATGTTCAACACTGCCTGTATTCAAAACGCCCGTCGGTGTTGCCAGCGCCTTATGCAGTTTATGAAAAATAAACCGATGAATAGCCTGACCATCTCTAAAACGCACTTCCGTTTTAGCTGGGTGCACATTCACATCCACCAACGTGGCATCGAGTTCAAGAAACAACACAAATGCTGGATGGCGGTCATGGTGCAGTACATCTTGATAAGCTTGACGAATCGCATGAGAAATCAGTTTATCGCGCACAAAGCGGCCATTCACATACACATATTGAGTATCGCGACTGTGGCGATTAAAAGTCGGTTTGGCAGCCCTACCCCACAAACGCAAGCCTGCCGCAGATTCATCTAAATGAAAGGACTCCGCCACAAATTCCTCACCTAACACATCTAAAAACCGACGCTCTGGTACCGCCACGGCTAAACGACTTAGTACGCGACCATTGTGTTGCAATAAAAATCCGACATCTGGCCGCGAGAGCGCAACGCGCTCAAATACAGCCTCACAATGCCCGAATTCCGTGGCCTCAGTCTTTAAAAATTTGCGCCTTGCTGGCGTATTAAAATATAAATCGCTCACTTCTACAATGGTGCCAGCATCCAGCGCGATAGGTTCAATCGGTGTAATCTCACTGCCGTTTGAAGCAATACGCCATGCGTGCTTTTCTGAGCTGGCTCTGCTGGCTATTTGTGTGCGTGAAACTGACGCAATACTTGCCAATGCTTCACCACGAAACCCTAAGCTTGCGACTGATTCCAAGTCTTCCAAACTCGCAATTTTACTGGTGGCGTGGCGTGTCAAGGCTAAACTTAAGTCTTCCTGAACAATACCATCGCCGTTATCTGCAACACGCAACTGCTTAACACCACCCTGCAACAAAGCCACTTGAATGTCAGTACTTCCGGCATCTAAGCTGTTTTCCAGCAGCTCTTTGAGCGCAGAAGCAGGACGCTCGACCACCTCGCCCGCTGCAATTTGGCTAATCAATTGGTCAGGTAGTTTTTGAATGTGCATCATGTAGGCTGGAAAAAAATTGTCATTTGGTATTTTACCTGTTTTAGGCTAAATTCTTGGTTGTATGCATTTTAGCCAGAAAAATTTTTCACCTGACTTTTATATCCATCGCTATCCACTCGCGCGAAAATTGAAGCGACATCACCATTTTTATCTGGGGCCGACCAATTCTGGTAAAACACATTACGCTTTAATTGCATTACAACAAGCAAAATCAGGCGTTTATCTTGCCCCACTACGTTTACTTGCAATGGAAGTGCGCGACAGGCTTGTTGCGGCTGGCATTCCATGCAACCTAATTACCGGCGAAGAGCGCGTTTTAATGACAAGCGCAATGCACACGGCTTCTACCATTGAAATGATGAATCCGAATAATGCGGTTGAAGTGGCGATTATAGATGAAATACAAATGCTACAAGACCCTGACCGTGGTAGCGCATGGACTGCTGCGTTAGTTGGCGTGCCAGCAACAAGCGTATTTGTCTGTGGTTCTACCGCTGTCACAACGCCCTGCCTTGCTGTTATCTCGGCCATGCATGAAAGTTTTGAGATTAGCTATTTAACACGCAAAACGCCGCTGATACTTGAAGATGACAGTCTGTGTGGTAAGCATTACAGCCGCCAGAAATTAAAATCGAAATCACAAAAAGGTGACGCGATTATTAGTTTTAGCCGCAAAGATGTGCTGACATTATCGGCAAGATTTCGCCAGTGGGGATTTACTGTAGCGAGCATTTATGGCGCCCTTTCTCCCGAAGTACGGCGTACGGAATCTGAGCGATTTTGTAATGGCCAAGCAGATATTCTAGTAGCCACGGATGCCATTGGCATGGGGTTAAACTTGCCGATACGTCGCGTCATTTTTTCTAACATTCATAAATTTGATGGCGTCGCATCCCGCCCATTAAACGCAACGGAAGTAAGGCAAATTGCCGGTCGCGCTGGCCGTTTTGGTATTTATGATATTGGCTATGTGAGTGTTTTAGAAAATGACGAACGTATCCATATTGAACATATGCTCAATATGAACGACACTTCTGACATACAAAAACTTCCAATTAGTACGCAATATGAACAACTAGAGACGATTGCAACGCAACTGCATACACGAAGAATTTCTGAAGTTTTACAATTTCTACAAGATAGAACAACATTGACTAACCCACTTTTTGAGCAGTCTTCGCTCAACAACCAAATTGAGCAGGCTAAATTAGTAGATATAAATGCGCCTAACATGTCGTTAAAAGACAAGTTCATCTTCGTATGTGCACCTACTTCTCTCAACGTGGCTTTCGAAAAAGACTATTATTTATTATGTTTGCAAAGTGTAGCTCTATCAAACATTCGACATTTGCCAAAAGCGCCCATATGGTTGGAAGCTAATAGCCCAAAACATTTAGAAGAAGCGGAATTACTCAGCCAGAATCTCAGTTTGTATGCATGGCTTGGGTTTAAATTTCCGCAGATATTTATTGAACATGATGCCGTGCCTGCGCTAAGAAAAAGCATCAGCCGCTACATCGAAAACGCGCTACTGACGCAATCAGGTTACGGTGAAACTAGCCGTGAAGTAGAAGTTAAATTTTTACGCTAAACGCCGCGCCTAAACTGCTGCAATATATGCCGCCATATCCGCTTCATAATAAGTTTTAACAGTATTTCTACCGGATTTTTTCGCGTGATAAAGCGCTTGGTCAGCACGTTCGATTAGTTTTTCAATTGTGTCACCCACCTGGTAAGACGCCAAACCAAAGGACGAGGTCACTTTTACTGACTGACCTTGAAGTTTGTAGGGCTGTGCCGCTACGGCATCGCATAAACGCTGAATAATCGCTTTAACTTCCAACTCTCTGGTTTTTGGTAACATGATCAAAAACTCTTCCCCGCCAAATCGCGCAACGGTATCTACTTGACGAAGTTGTTCTTTCAACATTTTTGAAAAACCACGTAAGACTAAGTCCCCTGCTGGATGCCCATAACGGTCGTTAATTGATTTGAAATGATCAATATCTGCCAGTACCACCACAAAATCGTCGGGGCGACGACTTAATTCAGCAAACACTTTTTCTAAATAAGTCATGGCGTGGCGACGATTAAATACCTGAGTCAATTCATCATTGGTAGCCAACATGCGAAGCCGTTCCTGCGCGATGACTAACGCCTCATTTTTCTTGACCAAATCGAGGTTTGCGCGCTGCACACTTGCTTTGACACGATTTAACTCATCAATATAGCGCTTATTCAACAACTGACTTTCTACTTGCGACAATACGTGTTTTTTATTGGTTTTACCAAAAATAGCACTCGCACCTGCCAATAATAGCGTCGCCACAAACCACCAATGATAATGCGTTAAATCCGTGGCAAAATAAATCAGCATAGATGCAATAATGGGTGTCACAAAAGTCAACATACCTGTAGAAGAAGCCGACATGACGACAGCTGAATAAGCCACCAATACGCAAAGTATGTTGAGTACTAGACTTTCATTGCCGTTTAAGTCTCCAGACTTTAATAAAAAGAAGCAAGATGATCCCCAGGCTATGCCTGAAAACGCTTGAATGAGATGGTGAACACCCTCAAATCTCGCAAGAGATTGTGCATCAAAATTAGGATCAAAGAATCTATAAGAAAAAAACTTAACGGCAGCAGTAATAAATATCAACGCAAACCAAATGGCTAGCAT
>JAKQTB010000061.1 GCA_029569495.1 Pseudomonadota bacterium
ATAAAAAGAATAAATGCAGCTACAAAATAAAGCCCATACTTTAATAAAAAGTCCGAAGAATCAATTAAAAATTGTGTCGAATTAGGTAGCTTTTTACCTTTGCCCAATAAGAATTTGGCAAATTTTGGAATAATATAAACCACTAAAAAAATCACCACCCCGATTGCCGCCACCATTACAACCGACGGATATATCATGGCATTGATGGTTTGCGATCTTAGCGCGGCTTTTTTCTCAAGATGTTCTGAAAGCCTTTCAGCCACATCATCCAATTGACCGGTACTCTCGCCGGCCATCATCAAGTTAATGGCAATCACAGGAAAAACATCTGCGTGTTTGGCCATGGCCTTTGAAAACGGGTTACCATTTTCAATATCAGCAATCATTTCGCCGATGACATGGCGCAATCGCCCTTTAGAGACTTGTGTTTGTGAAAGCTGCAACGCTTGTATGACTGGCAAACCAGCACGCAACATAAATGAAAGTTGCTTAAAGAAAAACACCATTTGGGTTGTGGAAACCGAGCGGTATTTACTTAAATCAAAGCTTTGGTTTAAAGCGCCTTCAGCAATTTCAGTGAGCTGTGCTACAAATAAACCTTGCTCACGTAAGCTTGCAGTAGCCGATGCGGCGTCAAAGGCCTGTAAAGTGCCTTTTTTTTCTTTACCCGCTACATCAAGCGCTAAATATTTAAAGTTAGCCATACGCTATTGCCTTTTTACTGCGACTGATTGCACTTCAGCTAAGGTGGTCACACCGTATAACACTTTTGAAACACCATCGACCCACATCGGTCTAAACCGCTTGCTACCTGCACGCGCTTCAAGCTCTTCTTCATCGCAACCTTTGGTAACCAGCTTTGCTAATTCCTCATCAAACCAAAGTGTTTCAAATAAACCTAAGCGCCCGCGATAACCTGAACCTTGGCATAACGCACACCCTACCGGCTCATAAATATTTGCTTGCTTGTCTTCGGGAATATCTAGCAAAACTTTTTCTTCACTTGTGGCTAAGCGGCTTGCTTTACAATGCGGACAAAGCCTTCGCACCAACCGCTGAGCGATTACTGCATTCATTGTTGAGCCAATCAAAAATGGCTCAATGCCAATGTCAATTAAGCGCGAAATTGAACCAGCAGCGGTATTGGTGTGCAATGTGGAGAACACCAAATGGCCCGTCATGGCCGCTTTTAGCGCAGTATCTGCTGTTTCTTCATCGCGAATTTCACCTACCATCAGCACATCTGGGTCATGGCGCAATAACGAGCGTAGCGCGCTGGCAAAAGTAATTTTAGAGCTCGTCTGAATCTGCGTAACCCCTTCCATCACATATTCAATTGGGTTTTCAACCGTCATAATATTGACATTAGGTGAGTTAATCGCACGCAGGGCTGCAAATAAAGTAGTAGATTTACCGCTACCTGTTGGGCCGGTAATTAAAATAATGCCAAAAGGTTTGCGAATGGCTTTATTAAACATGGCCAAATCAGGTGCTGACATGCCAAGTTTCTCTAATGTTAAATCTTGGGCATCTTGCCCTAAAATCCGCATGGTGATTCGTTCACCCAGCCTTGTGGGCGCGGTTGCCACACGTACATTAAACTCACTGTCAATGGGCGGCGGTAATTTGTAACTCATCCCACCATCTTG
>JAKQTB010000067.1 GCA_029569495.1 Pseudomonadota bacterium
CTATCGTTAAGCCCAAAGGTATTGATGATGTGCCTATTTTAACGGCAACGTTGTATACCAAAAACAATCAGAAAGGCGCGTATGAGCTTGAGCGTGTAGCACATGCACTAGAAGCTGAAATCAAGCATATAAAAGGCACGCGCGAGGTGGTAACACTTGGTGGGCCAGGCCGCGCGGTAAATATAGATGTGGACCCAGTGAGAATGGCTGCAGCTAATATTACACTTGCCGACATGCGCCGCGCCTTGCAATCGGCAAATCTTGGCGCACCACTGGGCGAGGTCACCAATAACAATCAATCAATAGCCCTAGAAGTGGGTAAATACTTTACCGATGCTGAAGATGTTGCACAACTAGTCGTAGGGTTGCATAACGGACATCCCGTATATTTGGGTGAAGTGGCAGAAATTCATGATGGACCACCCCCCGCAGAACGTTATGTTTGGTATGGCGAAGCTGGCAAGCACGTAGCGGAATATCCTGCAGTAACGATGAGTGTTACTAAAAAGCCTGGCCAAAATGCCGTGGCAGTGGCAGACGCCGTCATCAAGCAGATTGATAGCCTGAAAAATGTGTTGATTCCTGCGGACATTGACGTAAAAATCACCAGAAACTACGGTGAAACCGCCAATGATAAAGCGCAAAAACTTATACAAAAACTGATTTTTGCAACTTCTGCCGTAATTGCACTGGTATTTATAGCGCTGGGTCGGCGCGAGGCGGCAATTGTAGGCGTAGCAGTTATCCTCACGCTCACTGCCACGCTATTTGCATCTTGGGCATGGGGGTTTACGCTTAACCGTGTTTCATTATTCGCGCTAATTTTCTCGATTGGTATTTTGGTCGATGATGCCATCGTGGTGGTCGAGAATATTCATCGGCATATGAAGCTTAAGCCAGCGGCAAGCCTGACAGAAATTATCCCAATGGCAGTAGATGAGGTAGGCGGCCCAACGATACTTGCTACACTAGCGGTGATTGCCGCGCTATTGCCGATGGCATTTGTGACAGGTTTAATGGGCCCTTACATGAGCCCAATTCCTATCAATGCCAGCATGGGCATGCTCATTTCACTGGCTGTGGCTTTTATTATTACGCCTTGGTTATCGCGCATATGGTTGCGCCCTGCACACCATGAAGATTCACTTACTAAAAAAATTGCCCCTGCTTTTACGCGACTTTTTAACCCATTTTTAAGTGAAACAAAGGGTAAAAAGAATCGGCGTAATTTATGGCTCGTGATACTTGGGCTAATTATTCTATCGCTAGCATTACCAGTGGCCAAACTGGTCGTACTCAAGATGTTGCCGTTTGATAATAAATCCGAGTTTCAAGTGGTGGTGGATATGCCTGCAGGCACCCCACCAGAAAAAACAGCTGCCGTATTGCATGCCATGACCGCTTATCTAGCCACCGTGCCAGAAGTAACTAATTATCAAGCATATGTTGGCCTAGCAGCACCTATCAATTTTAATGGCCTAGTGCGCCAATATTACCTTCGCACTGGTGGTGAAGTTGGTGACATTCAGGTGAATTTGGTTGATAAAGATCACCGTAGCGACAAGAGTCATGTGATTGCTAGCCGTGTGCGTCCAGAACTGCAAAAAATTGCGATGAAAATGAGTAGCCCTGACAAAATCGTTAAAGTTAAAGTCGTTGAAGTACCGCCAGGCCCTCCTGTAATTTCACCTATCGTGGCTGAGATTTATGGCCCCGATGATGCCGAAAGGTTAAGTATTGCCAGACAAGTTCAACATGTGTTTAACAGCACAGAAGGCATTGTAGATACAGACAATAGCGGCATTGCGGATGCGAAAAAAATTGAACTGGTGGTGGATAAGAAAAAAGCTGCATTGTTAGGCGTGTCACAAGCGGCCATCGTTAGCACTTTGCGTACAGGTTTGGCAGGTGAAGATGTGACCTATATGCACGACGCCAGCAAGTATCCAGCAGGTACGCGGTTACGCTTGCCTGTTGAATCACAAGGCGATATTGAAGATTTACTGAAGCTATCGGTAAGCACTTCAACCGGTAAACTGGTGCCAATACGAGAACTGGTGACAATAGAAGATACTTTGCGCGAGCAACCTATCTATCACAAAGATTTATTGCCAGTGAATTACGTGGTTGGAGACATGGCTGGAAAGTTAGATAGCCCGCTTTATGGCATGTTTAGCATGCGTGATGCTGTCAACAAAGTTCAAGTGCCAAGTGGTCAGTTGCGTGAAACCTTTATTTCGCAACCTGAGAATAACCAACGCGGCTACGCGTTGAAGTGGGATGGTGAATGGCAAGTTACCTATGAAACTTTCCGTGACATGGGGGCCGCTTATGCAGTTGGTTTGATATTGATTTATCTACTGGTGGTTGCTCAGTTTGGCTCATATTTAACCCCATTGATTATCATGGCGCCTATTCCGCTCACCATCATTGGGGTCATGCCAGGCCATGCGTTGCTGGGCGCACAATACACGGCCACGTCTATGATAGGCATGATAGCGTTGGCGGGGATTATTGTACGGAACTCGATTTTACTGGTTGATTTCATCAACCTAGAAGTTGCCACAGGCAAACCGTTTAAGGAAGCGGTCATCAACTCTGCCATTACCCGTGCGCAACCTATCGTGCTGACGGCATTATCTGCCATGTTGGGCGCTTTCTTTATTTTGGATGACCCAATATTTAACGGCTTAGCGATTTCACTAATATTCGGCATTTTTGTTTCAACCTTGCTAACGTTGATTGTGATACCACTGCTGTATTTTGTGGCTTATCGGCATAAATTTAACTAAAAACAATTTAATTAAAACAATTAATTTAATTAAAAACTAAAGGAGAAGTAAGTATGACTTCATGGAAACTCGTTCGTATCATTGCTGGCTTGTTGATTTTATTGTCGCTCGCACTCGGTGTGACAGAAAGCCCATTCTTTGTCAGTCAATATTGGCTGTATTTCACAGCGTTTATCGGCATCAATCTTTTCCAAAGTGGCATGACTAATTGGTGCTTAATGGAAAACATCTTACGCAAACTTGGCGTACGTGCAGGCTGCTAATGGTTTATCACATCATGTGGCCAAAAAATACCGCAAAAGCTTCTGTACTACTGCTGGCATTGATGACAAATCAAGCGCATGCTTTTGACCTTTTTGAGGCTTGGCAGGCTGCTCGCGTTCACGATCCGCAATTTGCTTCAGCGCGTGCAGGTGCCGAAGCGGGTCGCGCCAAAACTTTGCAGGCACAGGCATTAAAAAGCCCGCAAGTATCGCTTAATACAGGCATGGTAGGCGTCAATAGCGACAATAAAATCAGTAATGCACAGTTTTCAAATGCACAATTCGCAGGTGGCGGCGCAGGGACTAGTGGCACAACAGATTTTCGCACTAGAACCGATGCAGGCCTGAACCTGAACTTGAATCTTCGCGCAGAATATCCGTTGTATGATGCGGCACGTAATGGCTCGGCCATGCAACTCAACAAGCAGGCGCAAATTGCCGAAGTACAATTAACGCTGAATGAACAGCAACTAATGCAACGTGTGGCACAGGCCTATTTTGATACCTTGATGTCGGCAGATACGCTATCAACTCTTAAGTCTCAACTGGTAGCGGTTACCGAGGCGCTGGCAAGCGCTCAGGCTCGCTTTAAAGAGGGTGATGTTGCGGTGATTGATACCCATGAAACACAGGCACGCTATGATTTACTTGCTTCGCAGGTGTTTGAGGCGGAGAGCAATTTACAACTTTCTCGTGCAGCTTTGGCTGATATTACTGGCAATCTGGATGCTGCATTAGTGTCGCTACCACAAAATGCGAAATTACCAATGGCCATTAGTGGCGATTTGCAAAGCTGGCTGGCGCGCGCCAAAAGCAATCATCCATCAATACATGCACAGCAACTGCAAGAAGAAATAGCACACGCCGAAAGTGGGAAATTTCAAGCAAAATATTCCCCTGTTGTGAATCTAGTGGCACTAGCGGGTGGTGACCATTTGCAAGGCTTGGGTGCTCATGACGCGGATGTAAGCAATCGTCAAATAAGCCTTGGTGTGCAGTTGTCTATTCCACTTTATAGTGGAGGCATGCGCGAAGCCCGTTATCAAGAAGCACTGGCACTTGAGGACATGACTCGCAATCAAACTGAACTCGTACGTCAGCAGGCTACCCGTGAAGCAAGAACGGCATGGCTCGCAGTCACTACTGGTCAAGGACAAGTTAAGGCTTTAGAGCAAGCAGAGCGCTCTGCAGAAATCAAACTAGATTCCACCCGTCTAGGGCGTGAAGTAGGCGACCGCACTACACTTGATGCGCTAAATGCTGAGCAGGAGCTTTTCAACGCACGGCTTGCACTCTATCGCAGCCGTTATCAAACGCTGCTGGCACTATTAAACCTTTCGGCTGCGGCTGGCGAATTAAGTGAACCTCGCTTGCAAGAAATCAATCTATTACTTACTGCTAAATAAACATTACGAATGGATAGAAAAAATTGACCAATCAAAACTTTTTTAAAAGCGTTTCAATGGTGGCTGCTTCAACTGCGTTGTTGTTAGTAGGTTGCCAGCCTTCAAATATTGCTGCAATGACGCCTAATGAGGCTGCAAAAATGTTCTCTGAGCAAAAAGCAATTATTGTTGACGTGCGTGAAGACGATGAATGGAAGGCGCAGCATATTGCCGGTGCGATACATATTCCGTTGGCACAAGTTGAAAGCAGACTAGGTGAGCTCACCCAATACAAAGACAGCACGGTCATTATGCAATGCCGCAGCGGCAAGCGTTCGGCAAAGGCGGCTAGCACCCTGCAAGCGGCAGGTTTTACCAAAGTGTATAACTTAACTGGCGGCATTATTGCTTGGGATAAAGACGGGCTAACAACAAAATCTAACTTATAGGCGCGTTAAATGAACAATATTATCTTAAATACGGCTTTGTTATTAATCGCGCTAACTGTGCCAGCCTGCGCCACTAAAATCAATGATGAAGTTGCAACGGCTAAATATCTAGAGGAAAGCCGTAACACTGCGCTGGAATTTAGAAAAAAGCTAGGGGATGTGCAAAAAGCGCAGCTGGAAAGCGTGGGTGCTGAGAATGCCATTCCAGTATGCAAAGTGATTGCTCCTGCAATGGCCGCGGAATATTCCAAAAATGGGCAAATGCTCAAACGAGTATCGTTAAAAGCGCGCAATAAAACACAGGGGACGCCAGATACTTGGGAAAAAGAAGTATTGGAGAGTTTTGATAAGGCGCAACTTGCAGGCAAGCCTGTAGATGTCATGGAAGCTTCTACCGTGAGTAAAGATGCGGATGGGCGCTGGTTTCGCTATATGAAAGCGATTCCGACCCAGCCACAATGTTTGCAATGCCACGGCAAGCCCAATGAGATATCAGCGGCTATGAAAGCACTGCTGGCAAGGGAATATCCTGAAGACATGGCGACTGATTACAGTGTTGGAGAAGTGCGTGGCGCCATTTCAATTAGGCGCAAGGTGGACTAGACATTAGTTGGATGCAGCAAAAAAATAAAATTTTAATAATTGAATATTTTATCTAATATTTTCATTTAAGGGATTAGAACATGGCACATATCGTCATCATGGGCGCAGGGGTTGGTGGAATGCCTGCAGCGTACGAGCTTAAAGCAAAGGTTGGCAATAAACATCAGATTACTGTGGTGAATACGGTGGATTATTTTCAATTTGTACCTTCTAATCCATGGCTCGCAGTGGGTTGGCGCAAGCGCGATAAAATCACTTTTCCCATTCGCCCTTATTTGGAAAAAAAAGGGATCAACTTTATTGCTGAGGCTGTGACAAAAATTGATGCTGAACAAAATACGTTGCAACTTGCTAATGGTGACAACTTAAACTACGACTATCTGGTGATTGCTACTGGACCTAAACTATCCTTTGAAGAAGTGCCAGGCTCTGGGCCAAATGGTGGCCATACACATTCTATCTGTTCTGTAGATCATGCTGAGAAAACGTGGGATGCCTATCAGGAGTTTCTTAAAGACCCAGGACCTGTCATTATTGGCGCCATGCCAAGCGCCAGCTGCTTTGGTCCTGCTTATGAATTTACATTTATCATGAATACGGATTTACGTAAGAAAAAAATCCGCAATAAAGTGCCTATTACCTATATCACCAGCGAGCCTTATATTGGCCACTTGGGATTGGGTGGTGTAGGCGACTCTAAGGGGATGCTTCAGTCTGAATATCGCAACAACGATGTTAAATGGATTACCAATGCCAAGGTCACCAAAGTCGAGGCAGGTAAAATGTTTGTGTCTGAGTTTGATAAGGCTGGCAATATTGTGAAAGAGCATGAGTTGCCGTTCAAATTTTCAATGATGCTGCCTGCCTTTAAAGGAGTTGATCCGGTGGCTGCGGTGGAAGGTTTATGCAACCCAAGAGGTTTCGTATTAATTGATGAACATCAGCGTAGCAAAAAATATAACAATATTTTTGCCGCAGGCGTATGTGTCGCTATTCCGCCTGTAGAAGTTACGCCGGTACCTACTGGTGCGCCTAAAACTGGTTATATGATTGAATCGATGGTGACAGCGCTTGTACACAATATTGTGGCAGACTTAGATGGGCAAATAGCAGATGCAAAAGGCACTTGGAACGCGATTTGCCTAGCTGATATGGGTAGCACTGGCGCGGCATTTGTAGCCTTGCCTCAAATTCCACCACGCAATGTAAACTGGATTAAAAAAGGAAAGTGGGTACATTTAGCTAAGATTGCTTTCGAGAAATACTTTATATACAAAATGAAAAAAGGCAGCTCTGAGCCCATATATGAAAAGTATGTGCTTAAGGCAATGGGGATAGAAAAACTGGATTAGATTGTGCTGACAATAACGGTGGGGTTCACATATTACTTTTAAAGGTTTTTGCGAATTCGAATTTTATTATTTAAACCCTTTAATTTTTCATTAACGGCCGCAGGTGTAGAAAAGTTTCAACTTATAGCCGTCATAACGAATGCATTTGTTAAGAGCTTAATTTATACTGCAAAATCTATCGAACTAGCAGTAATTTATATAGATTATAAACATATAAATTTAGATATTAATTTATACTATAAAATCTATCTATCAAATTTCACTAGCAGTTATTTATTTGGATTTTAAACATGAATTCACAAATGCCTGCACCTCAAAATCC